>JBKPEN010000037.1:0-8058 GCA_046728425.1 Thermoproteota archaeon | reverse complement strand
CGACCAGAAAATCTAGACTTATTGATACCAGGTCTTAAGGGTATATCCGGTATACCCAACGACTGTGACCTTAGCAGACCTTTTCGACATAAGCGAGAGCGATACAATCTGGGATGCGTGGCTTAATACAACGACTTTGCTCGATATGCTTGAGAACACTCAGCAGATTAGTCACTACTATAACTTTCAGCAAGCACGTAACAAGATAACCAAGATCTATATGCTTGCTGAATCTCATGCCATAGACAGGAAGAATACGAAATGCTTATGCGGCTTTTCGGATGGTGAACACGCATTATTAAAGCGAAAGATTATGAGGTTCTTCAATCTACAGATGGCTAATTTGAAGCATTTCATATATTAACTGTCGAGAGAACGAATAAATTAAATGCGAGCAAGGCGAGAACTCCGATCGAGTTAAGCCCGTGACCGTACATGACTACATAGAAGTTTCCAAACCAAGAATCGTGGTTGTGCTCATAATAACAGCTATTGCTTCACTATTGGCGGCTAGCAGGTTTGATTCTACCCCAGCTATTGCGTGGGATGTCAGTGCTTGGCAGATAGGCTTTCTGACTATTGCAGGAGCTCTAGCCTCAATGGGAGCGAGTGCTCTTAATCACTATTACGATAGAGATATTGACAGTATGATGCAGCGTACTGCAAAGCGACCCATACCCAGCGGCAGAGTTTCTGCAAATAGTGTATTTGCGTATGGGTTTACCTTATGCGCCCTTTCGGTTGTCATTGCGTTTTTTACCCTTAATCCAGTTGCCACTGCAATGATTGCTGTTGGGATCTTCTTTTACGTCATAATATACACAGCTTGGCTCAAACGTAGTAACGCATCAAATATTATCATCGGAGGTTTTGCTGGAAGTGCTGCTTCCATGGCGGGCTGGGCCACTGCGACTGGATCCATCGATCTGTTGGGCTTTTTGGTAGGATGGCTAGTTTTCATGTGGACACCTCCCCACTTTTGGTGCCTTGCAATTAGGGCAAGAGAGGACTATGCAAGCGTAAATGTTCCCATGCTTCCTGTGCTTATTGGAAATCAGAGGACAGCAAGCTATATTATGCTCAATACAGCAATCCTGTTGCCATATTCGTTAGCTTTGGCATTTTTTGGACTTGGTTTGTTATATACTGCAGTCGCTGCAGTTTCAGGCTCGTTAATGTTAGCCTATCATTACAAGCTAACTAAGAACCCGACACCGGAATTTGCATGGAAGGCATACAAAGTCACTGCACCATATCTTATCGTGATTTTTGTCGCGCTAGCACTTGATGCGTTATTTTACTATCCACTAATGCCACCACTATCTATTCATCTTTTTCGTATTATAGGTTAAGAAGTAGCAGCCTCGGAATCCGCTGTCAGCTCGATTCTGCGCTTGTCCTTAGCTACCCACGAAACTCTTACAAGGCCGTATATTTCAAGGTCCAGAAGGGTCTTATTAAAGTCAGAATCTCCAAGTATAAGACCCTCCTTTTGGAGCGCGTTCATAAGATCAGTATCTGTCATTGTGCCTGCTTGACGGATCTTCTCATATACAAGGTTTCGGATTGGATATTTCATTATTATCATTTATCCCGAGGAACTAACAACAGGTGAAGTCAAAATAGATGCTTAGGATAGATAAGGATTTCCCCTGTCACAATGCATATCGAAAAGCTAAATACGGCATAGACGCCAAAACTGAGTCGTCATGGCATTAATAAGTAGCATACAAGCGCTGCAGTCGCTCCTAAGATCCGCCCCGCCTTATCAAGAGTCTTTTACCAAAGATCAGCAATCGATTACTCTAGCAGCCAAGCAGATCCAAAGTCTCTTGCTTTTGAATTTTGTTTCATAAAGATTAATCATGGTTGCGAACCTTTTTCTTAATTTTATTGTAATGGATTTTCTAAACAGATTATCGCTGAATATCTTGGTCATTCGCTCGAATCTTTTGCACAAAGAAGAATCCTTTTGGGATAAAAACGCCCCATTGATCGATCCATCGCTTTTCGCCTTACTTATCTTTGACAACTTTTTTGACAGGAAATATCGAAGCTAACAAAACCGGTGCAATCATTGTTATCGTTCGATCGCAACCCGTGGACAAATACCATGATAAGGGCAGGTAAGTAAGCAAGCTCAGATCAGCTTATTATAGCATAATGCGTCTGCACGGTTATTAACCATAAAACGTCCTATCAATGGGCTTAGGCATAGCGTAGGTAATGTTTTTCTTCATCGATTCATACCAGTCCTCTACATCCTTTGTTATTGATGGACGCACAAGTTTTAATGCGTCTGCAAAATTTGCACTCGATATAACGTCGGACCTGCCGTGGAGAGCCAGGACTCCAGCTTCCCTACAGAGAGCAACCAAATCTGCCCCGCTAAAGTTCTTTGTGGACTGAGCTATCGCATCCAATTCTATGTCGGCTGCAAGTGGCATAGCCCGTGAAGTTATCCTGAGTATCTCAAGCCTTGCCCTCTCGTCAGGGGGTCCAACATAGACTATCTGGTCCAGCCTGCCTGGCCGCAACAATGAAGTATCGATCAGATCCGGCCTATTTGTAATGCCAACTACGATAACTCCTCCACTCCCTGCATCATCCATTTCAGTCAGTATCTGACTTAGGACCCGCTCGTTGCCTATTACGTCATCTTCATGGGCCCTTGGCCTCGCAAGAGAATCTAGCTCATCAAACACAACTATGCAAGGCGATGAAGCCTTGGCCTTTCTGAAGATTTCCCGTATAGCCTTTTCGGACTCGCCGACCCACTTGCTGAGCACTTCAGGTCCCCTCACGACGATAATGTTTGCATTGCTCTCCGTGGCCAATGCCTTAGCAAGGAGACTCTTTCCTGTCCCGGGAGGACCATAGAGCAATGCTCCTCTTGACGGTCTAATGCCCATCTTGACAAACTTGTCGGGCTCTTTGATTCCGGTTATTAGGCTGTCATGCAGAGTCCTCTTTGCTTCATACAAACCGCCAACATCTTCCCATTTAACACCTGCTACTTCTACGTAAAACTCCCTCATTGCAGTGGGAATGATTTCTTTCATTCCCTCCTTAAAGTCGCGATGCGTGATCATCATACTCTCAAGGATTTCACCAGAAATCCTCTCACCCTCTAGTTCAATCTCAGGCAGGCAACGCCTTAGCGCTTTCATTGCAGCTTCTCTGCATAATGCCTTAATGTCTGCACCTGTATATCCATGAAGTCTAGCTGCAAGTTCTTGCAGGTTAATGTCTTCTGAAAGTGGCATACCACGCGTGTGTATTTGCAGTATCTCAAGCCTGCCCTCTACGTTTGGTACGCCTATTTCAATTTCCCTGTCGAACCTACCTGGCCTCCTTAATGCTGGATCCAAGCTTTCGGACCTATTGGTGGCTCCTAATACAATAACTTGGCCACGGTCGGACATGCCGTCCATGAGTGCTAGGAGCTGTGCTACCACGCGTTTTTCAACATCACCAAACGCCTCTTCTCTTTTTGGAGCAATAGCATCAATTTCGTCGATGAATATTATGCTAGGGGCAGATTCACGAGCTTCCTTGAAAATGTCTCGTAATCTCGCCTCAGTTTCGCCATAATATTTATTCATAATTTCGGGGCCATTGATTATGAAAAAGTTCGCCTCAGACTCTGAGGCCAGTGCCTTTGCTATAAGTGTCTTGCCACAACCTGGAGATCCGTACATCAAGATGCCGCTATGAGGTTCTATTCCGAGCCTTGCAAAGACCTCCGGATGGCGCATAGGAAGCTCGACTATTTCTCGGAGTCTTTTTATTTGTTCTTTCATTCCGCCTATCTCTTCATATGTAACGCGCGGCTTTCTGTCACTTGTGATCTCCGCCAGTATAGTGAGCCTTGTTGACTGCTCAACCCTCGAGATGACCTTTGGTATTACTCTTTGAACGTTGAAGTCCATCTGGTTGCCTAAAATGACTACTGAAATTTCGTCACCTTCATTGATGGGATAGCCTTTGAGCCTGTGCTTGACAAAATCACAAAATTCCTTGTCGACTGTGATATTGCTATTGCCTAGCGGCATCAATGTGACGCTCTTTGCTTGCCTGCAATCTATCTTTTTGACATTTAAAAGGTCGTTGAGCCCCGCACCTGCATTCTTCCTTGTCTGGCCGTCTATCCTAATGATATCTGTTTCCTTTTCTTCCTCATCGGCTGGCCATGCAGTGACTGCCGTCGTGCGTTTCCCCAAGATCTCAATTACTTCTCCAGCCTGTATACCGAGATGTTGCATATGGCGTGCATCCATCCTCGCTCGTCTCTTGCCTACATCGCGATGCTTAGCTTCTGCTACTCTAAGCTGGATTGGGGACGATTCGTCACTTCCAGCGCGCACCTTTTTCAATCCTCAGGAGCCTCCGCTATTTTTAGAATATTACATTACTTCATTCTTACTGACTGCCTGCTGATATTGGTTACCTCTATCTGTCCTACCCCTTCGACACTTTTTATAGATTCTTCGAGCTTGTCCATTTGTCCCTCGGAGTCATCTAACAAAAAGTCGCCAATAATTGCTTTCAGCCCAAACGCAATTGGCTCCATTGAGCTACTTTTCATCTCCATTCCTTTTGGCACAGATTTCTTTATCGATTCGACAACATTTTCAAGGTTGGACTCAGCCTCAGCTGGAAGGATTCTTATCCTAGCTACCAATCGTGCCATGGCTATGGGCCCTCAAAACCGCAGCCAATACATTTATAGGGTCTTGCGAACTCACGGCAGCTCTCGCATCGCCACATTAGAACATATCCACAATTTGCACAGTAATACTTGACGCACTCGTCATTAGGCATAATTGGTCTGCCACATGAACTGCAGACTGGCAATTGCAATGGCTTGGACATAAGTGCTGCTACTTGCGAATAAGGGAATTTATATCTTCCTTAGCTCTCCGGGATTAAGCGCCTTATTTCGTTGCCAAGGAGAGCCTTAGCCATTCTGGCAGCACTTTTTGCTCGCAAGATCTTAGCAAGTGCAGCGGAGTGAAAGTCAAAGTCACCACCCATAGACGCCTCTTGAACAATTCCACTTGGTATTGCTTTAATCAAATCGTCTATAGCCTTGTTGTCCATTCGCTCTAACAGGCGACGTGCAAGGAGCATCTTGTCAAATTCTGACTTGAACATAGACAACCAATTAGTTTCATATTGCTTTAGCAATAGCCGTTGCTTCTGCTCATCACTTTTGCTTTTGTCTGCTGCTTCTACCAGAGCCCTTCCTGCCAGCACGCCTCCCATGCCACAGGTGTAAATACCTCCAGCAGTTGTAGGCTTGCTCTGGCCAGCTGCATCACCCACTATTATCATCCTGTCAAATACAAAACTTTTCAATGGTCCATTAATCCATATCGGTGCGTAAACTTTGCGCACTATAGAGTATTTTCCTTTGCGATCGATATAACTCTGTAGCGCGCCTGCAGCATTAATCTGTCTGCCGGCAACTCCTACTTTGCCTCTTCCTCGACCAGTAGGGATTATCCACGCAAAAAAACCTGGATATTGGAGGCTATTAAATGAGACCTCAATGGTGTTGGGGTCTATCCATGAAGCATAAACTTCATACTGAGCAGACTGAAGGACTCCACTCCTATTCCTTTTAATTATCGATGCTATACCTCTTGCGTCTACAAAAAAGTTGCATGAAAGATCTCCTTCAGATGTCTTGACAACATATCCACGTCGCTCTTTTCCAAACGATCGCATAGAACATTTTACTTTTATCTCGGCGCCGTTCTTTTGCGCCTGAAAGGCGATCTGTTTATCAAATGCACGCCTGTCTAGAACTATGATGTTTTGTCTTTCTGCACTAATTTCAAAACAGCTTGAAGGAGAAAAGATCTTAGCCTGCGTTATTCTGTTGTTCTCTATTGTGTCTATATCTGGCACGATGCCAAGGTTCCGTATACCTGAAATGCTTACGAGCCCCCCACAGTGCTCCGGTGTGCCAATTTCTGCATCTTCCTCAACCACAGCAACAGAAAGGCCTCCAGAAGCAATTTCACGCGCAGCAAGGAGGCCAGATATGCTTCCTCCTGCGATCACGACGTCATAATGGGGCATCTGATAAATGACTAGTAATCTATTTTTCAGTCTGTTAATTAAACCATGGGCATGCATAAGATATGGACTTTAAGCAGGTAATTATTGTCAGGCGCGACCTCAACATGGGTACCGGTAAGATAGCAGCACAGGTCGCCCATGCGGCTGTCATGGGCGCAGAAAGAGTAAAGGCATCGAGAAGAGAATGGTTCAACTCTTGGTTCGGTGCTGGCCAGGCCAAAGTAGTGGTGAAGGTAAAGAATATTGAAGAATTGATGGACGTAAGGATGCGAGCCGAAAAGATGAACCTACCTGTAGTGCAAGTTCAGGACAGTGGCTTGACACAGATACCATCTGGTACGATTACTTGTATCGGAATCGGCCCAGCTCCTTCAGATCTTATCGACAAAGTAACGTTTGAGCTCAAACTTCTCTAGCATCGGCATATGAGAATTATGCCTACAATAATTAGGCCTGTTGCAATGCCCTGAAATGGAGTTATAGATTCTCCAAGTGTCAGCGCTGCGAGTACAATACCAAAAATAGGAGTCAAAGAAAAAATTGACATAGTCCTTACTGTCCCAATTCTCTTGATGCCTTCGAGGAATAATAGAAGTGCACCCCCAAATCCTGCAATTGACATTCCAACTATTAGGACCCACATGTCGAATGTGATTGCTGATATGATGCTTCCCTTCCCAAGTGCGAATGCTATTGCGGTAAGAACAAGACCACCAGAGAGTGATTTGACCATAGCTATCTTGGCAGGGCTTGCCCTTGATGTGAGGCGCCTACTGACATTATTGTCTATTGCCCACATTAACATAGATGCCAGTATCATGATATTACCTGCGTTCAATTGAACAATACTCTCTAAGTCTTTTAGATCCTCCGTGGTCGCGATAACTAGACCTATTGCTACTAAAATCACTGCAAACAACCCCACTCTACCATGAGGTTTTTCGCCAAAGAATATGGAAGAAAGTGCTATAGTGAATACAATTTCGCCATTTGTCAATATAGCTGCAGTAGATGCGGCCGTTTGCTGAAGGCCATACATCAAAAGCAGAGGTGCCAATACTCCTCCAAAAATTGTTACGATTAATATATGGAAATAGTCGTCCTTTCTTCGAAATGTGAATGAACCCTTTGCAAATGGAATTAGGGCTAATCCCGAAATAGTATAGACTATTGCTGTTAGAGCAAGCGGATCTATCGTAGCAAGAGGAACCTTTGCTAGACTGAATACGGAGCCAAAAAGAACCGCAGCAAACAACACAGACATGTAACCAATGAGAAGTCGCTGCTTATGGCTCTCTTGGCCTTTTTCTGTAACCACTGAACTCAGCTAATAATCCTTATCAGTATTTGTGCATATAGCTTCCGACAAGAGATATAAGTTGGTAAAGCTCCGGTGTCTTGCTAGCGATTGCCAAATTCGTCTCGAAAGAAAACCATGACCCCATTGTCAAAAAAGACTGTTGTTTATGCTGTAATTGGCATTGTAGCTGTTGCCGCTATTTATTTTGCCCTATATTCTCGCAGCGTACCTGAAAATAGCACTACTTCTTCTACAGAAAATACGCAAAATGAACAAGCAATGGAGGAGCGTTTCAAACAACAATTCTGCGGAACAAATACAATGCCAAATTCCAATTCTTACATTGTTGAAGTTAGCTTGCCTACAGAATGCGAAATGCCGGTGGGCATCGCCATAGATGGCGGAAAGGTATGGTATATATCAACTAAACGTGGACTTCTAGGGAGCTATGATACTAATGCGGGCACCTTCTCCGAATATGAAATACCGTCATGGCCGACCCGTTCACTGCCTTTTACAGCAGTACCTTCGTGGTTAATGTCATGGACAGTAAAGCAGGATGACAGCGGTCAATACATCTGGTTCACTGATCAGAATAATACAATATGGCGCTTTAACCAGTCGAATCAAGCTTTTGATATGTTCAAAGTTCCAGCCAAATATCCTTC
>JBKPEN010000220.1:0-9254 GCA_046728425.1 Thermoproteota archaeon | reverse complement strand
GAGAGGATTGAACATCTAAGATATGACCAGCTTATCACGGAGCTCAAGCGGTTCAAAGCGGTTCAGATATCAAACACCACACGAAACTTGAGGCACAAGCTAAGCACAAGCACTGAGATCCTCGAATCAAACAACGAAAAGTCGTCACATCTTTCAAAGCTAGTGGAAGCGGCGCAACTAGATATTGAAAAGTTGGACACTGAAAAGTCAAGGTTTATTCAACAAGTTGACTCTGCTAACAGAGCTAAGTCGCAGATTGCGATGAGAATATCAGGGATCGTCCATGACTCGGAGAGGACAAAGGCTATGTTGAGTGAGTCTGAGCACAGAATATCTGACATTGAAAGGAGGCTGTCTTCCATTCACAGGAGTAAGGATGCCGCAATTCAGCGCATAGAAAGCACGCGTTCTGAGGTTGATAGACTGAGGAAAGAAGTAGAGCAAAAGAAGGGAGTCATCCACGATCTTAGGATCAAGCTTGCTGCAGTCAATAGTGAAATTGAAAAGATAACTGCCAATATTGCAAAATACGCTGCATTCAGGGACACAACAGAGAAGAGACTTGTAAGGATGACATCACTAAAGGGTGAGATCAAGCTTGCTGGAGCCAGAGTCGAAGAAAAAATCAAGACCATCAATTACAAGAAAGACTATAACTCTTCAGCCATCACCTTGCTCCAATCAGAAATTTTGACTGCAAAAAACCGCACAGCGCAGCTTGAAAAGTCGCTTGCGTCTTATAGAATAAAACTGGATGATGCTGATAGAGTTTCGTTCGAACTTGAAGGCACAAAATCAAATCTTGAAAAGGAGCTGGCTCGCTCCGCAGACTTGCTGATGCGTGCAGAGAGTCTTGTAAACAAGTTTGAGGAACGAGCCAGTATAGCCAAAAATGCCATGAATGAGGATCTTGCTATTGTAGAATTAATGAAAGAAAAAGACAGATTCAGCATATGCGGTCTTGTGCACGAGTTAATAAGATGGAACAAATCCTACGAGCGACCTGTGCTTGCCGCAGGCTCTGAGTGGATGAAAGCGTTTGTAGTGAATAACATTACATCAATGATAATGATGGCAGCCTATGCCAAGGAGCAAAGGCTTCCGCGTCTTAGAATAATACCACTTGACGTAGTCAGCCGCTTTAAGGAGGAGCAGTACACGCCCCACGAAGACGAGGTCAATGTAATAGGGAGGCTGTCAGATTTTGTACAGTCTGATTTTGACAGATTGCCAGCATTCCTGTTCTCAGACATACTGCTTGTAAGAAATTCCTCTGCAGCCTTCATGCTATCAAGGAAGGGCTATAGGACTGTGTCAGCAGACGGCGAGCTGTTCGAACCGGCTGGAGGTTCGATGTCGGTAGACTTTGGAGGAAGAATAACTGATATGACAAAGGCGATACTTTTTGGCGAGTCCGTGGGAAACCTCCGTACAACAATAGCTAAGCTATCTAAGCTGATTGAGGAGAAGAACATAGAGCTCCGAGAAATTTCTAAGCGTATAAGTGCGGGCGAATCTGAGAGAGTCCAGCTAGAGCTTCTTATCAAAGATATCCAGAGAAACATTACTAAAGAAAAAGAATCTTTAGAAGCAAAAGAAAAGTCATTATCAAGCCTCATCTCGGATAATCACGCCCTCCAGTCAGAAGCCGACTTACTTGTGACAGAGCTTGAGAAATATTCAAGGAGGCTTACCCTTCTTTCGTCTACCCTCGAAAAGCTATCGTCAAGGCTACAGAGGATAGCTGAAGAGCTGTCAAGCAAAAATGAGCTTTCTGATAGGAACATAGCACATAACCAAATAGTAAAAACAGTAGATGTAGCCAATATAGAGCTTGGCCAGACAATCTCGATAGTCGCAGGGCTTGAAGCAAAGCTGGAACTGGATATGCAGTATTTAGTCGAAATGAACCAAGAGAATGAACGCCTTTCCCTCGAACTAGAGGAACGCAAACGCCAAATAGAAGACATGCGCAGGAAGTCGCAGTCACTTGAAATGGAGCTCAAAGGGCTCAGGGATCAGGAGCAGCAGATGATCACTTCTTCTGGCAGCACCTACAGCATACTGCAAGAATATGAGCGCAAAATAAAAGCACTCTCGGAGAGCGAGCGCAAAATGTCAAAGGAGCTCAACTCAATAGAGCGGGAGTCTGCATTGCTACGAAAAGAAATTGCAGATCTGACTTCTGAGGAGTCTCGTCAGATAAACAATCTTCTGTCTCTTGGCTACAAGAACCTCCTTGATGAAATGGATGTCGAAACAGCAATTAAAGACCTAACTGATGAATATGAGGAAGTCAAGTCAAGGATCAATCTTCGAGCTGACGAGGCATACGTACAGGTGGTGAGTGGCTACCGTAGCATGTCAATTAGACGCAACCAGCTTGAGAGCGAGCGCAATTCTATCGTTTCCTTCATTGAGCAGATAGTGAAAGAAAAAGAGAAGGTCTTCATGGAGGCGTTCCAAAAAGTTGACAGCGATATACGCACAACATTTGAGAAAATGACTGGAGGTTTGGCTTGGCTAGAGATCGAGAACTCTGAAGATATTTTTTCAAGCGGTGTGATGTTACTAGTCCGGTTTCCTGGTAAGACCGTCCCCCGTGAATCAACTACCCTGTCAGGTGGTGAGAAGACAATCGCTGCTACTGTGTTCCTGCTTGCTCTCCAGTCACTCAAACCATCGCCATTTTACCTTATGGATGAAGTAGATGCACATCTTGATGCCGAGAATACTGACAGGCTGTCAAAGGTACTGTTCGAGCGCTCAAAGAATAGCCAGATAATCATGGTCACCTTGAAGGACTCTACCGTGGCTAAAGCTACGCTTATCTATGGCATATACCCAAGAGAAGGAGCTTCGCAGGTTGTAAAGTACAAGAATCCTACGCCGTTGGAGCTTGCCCGTTAAGGAAATAATCTGTAAATACCAAAAAACAGCATAGACTATCTACATTGGAAACTAGCTTGCTGCGGCCCAAAAGGATGTTAAAGTTGTCATTTGCAGTCATCACGGCACTAGCGCTTCTTGAAACTGTGGGTGGAATTCTAAGCGGCAGCATCTCGCTTGTGAGCGATGCAGTGCATATGTTTACTGATGTGATGGCAATTGGACTAAGTCTTTTTGCAATAACAATGGCGACAAGAAGCCATTCTGGAGCAATGACCTTTGGTTACCATAGAGCTGAAGTAATGGTTGCACTTGCAAACGGGGTAGCACTTGCAGTAATTTCATTGTGGGTGTTATACGAAGCATTTCTACGCATCATGTCTCCGCGCATAATAGACGCGCCGCTGCTACTATTGACAGCAGGTATTGGTCTTGCAGGCAACCTAATAGTGATGTTCCTACTAAAGCAGCACGCCAGTAAGAGTATCAACATTCACAGTGCATTTATCCATGTTGTCTACAACACAATATCATCTGTAGCAGTTATTATTACTGGTTTTATTACCCTTAACACGGGCATCACCATTGTGGATCCCCTTGTTGCCTTTCTGATAGCTGGCCTAGTGGCAAGAAGTGCTTACTCTATAGTGAAAAGTAGTACCCATATACTGCTAGAGGGCGCTCCGTCAAAGCTTGATATAAAAGAAATATTGATAACCCTCAAGCAGCTGGATGGCGTAGTAGATGTCCATGATCTGCACGTCTGGACAATATCTAGTGGCATGGATGCATTGAGTGGCCACGTGGTCGTACGCGACCAGATGCTGAGCGAGTCAAGTAAGCTGTTGTCTAAAATAAATATGGTGTTGTCCGAGCGTTACAATATAACTCATACTACCATACAGATGGAATCCGAGCGTGAAATATACTTTAGGCGTACAATAAAATAAGTGGTAATAATTTTTTGCTTTGGCTGGTTGCGCTTTTCCCAGGCAGTTTACCATTATCCATTTTTTATAACTCGCTTATGTGGAACTTGGACATACAGCCCGTGCATTCGTAAATCTCATCGCCGATTGGGCCGGACACATTGAACTTCACAATGGTGGTACATTTAGGGCATCTTCCATCCACTCTGCGAGACTTTCTTGCAGGCCTTACAAGTGTTTTTCTTCTCCTACTACCCATACCCAGGCAAAAGACTCACTGCCGTTTTATAAATTAAGATGTACTAATTGCTTGTTTTCTTGCTTGTCGTGTCTCAACGTTTGTATTATTCCGCAAATGTTCCTGCCTGTTCCGTCCACATCTCGTATCTCATAATATAAAATATGGATCATGTTTAGGATAGTTGATAGAATTATTACTCTAATTTCTTGCTCAGCTTTGCCAGCCTCCTTCCTTTTGGTGTTAAGCTATTGTAGACCAGATAATTTCCCTTTCCTTGTGGCTTGACCCTTTTGCGTTTGATATATCCTTCTTTTTCTGCCTGCAAAATTACATGATGAAGGTTGTTAGCGCCCAACTTCCGGAGTAGTATACGAGTAGGAAGACTGTTTTCCTTTTGCTTGACTAAGATAGATAGCACTCTAAGCATAGCTCTGCGCTTTACTAAAAGCCGTAATGTCTCCTTATCGACTTCCAATAGCGTCAATATATTCCTATTTGATAGGAATATATAATAGTTACCTTAATTATATTTTTTTAGGCATACGAGCATACTGTGTTCGAAGCTTCTTCCTACCCCCGCCATCACAGATGTTATTGTTGCTAGCATCGTTTTGCAATTGCTCTAGGTGCATGTAATCTCATTGCTTCCTTGAGCGTCTCAGCAGGATTATTTTTAGTTACGGGAAAAGATTGATGCAATATCCACATAATTTCTTCAGTTTATAATTTTGGATGATCCTACGGGTCAGTTATTGTTATATTGCTTTGCGATGAAGAGGGATGATGTGCTTTTGCCCGAACATTGCTCAGCCAAGATTGAAGGAGTGGAGTGCCAACTGGCTCCATCGTATATTATCTCAGTAAAGTCGCGTGAGGGGGAATACATGCTTGCAGTAGTATGTGAGGATCATAAATGTGTACTCGAAAGGCGGCTGATTGCAATGCAGGAGGCGAATAAGATACCGCAGGGCAGTATACGCTTTCAGCCGGTCAAGGCGGTGGTCACTGACTGCATGACTGGTATCGATGAAGAGCATATCGAACTCGATGACAAGATATGAAAGTGATGTCTAATCTAAAACTCTTTTTCTGTGTGGTGATCATTTGTCTTCATTGTTGTCCTTACGAGGTTCTTCTCCTTCTCCTTCTTCTTCGTTATCCTCTTTCAGCGCCCAAGGAAACCATCTTCCAATTACCCTTGCCCAATTTATCCTAAGTGAAAAGTATACAATGATTGCAAGCACTACGATGCTTCCTATTCCCGCTATAATTATTGATGTCGTATTTGTTCCTTCTGATGATAATATGTCCTCGACGAAAGGTCTCCCTAGAAAAATCGATCCCCAGACAATTGATTCATTCATCAAGAATTTGCCAGCAAATGTGGCTGTTGCAAATTTCCATGGGTTGTACTTCGCAAGGCCTAGCGGGATATAGACAATATCGTCAGGTATTGGAGTAAGAGCCGCTATAAATGCACCAAACCAACCGTACCTGCTTACTAGGTTTTGTAGTGGACGCATTCTCTTCTTTGTCTTATCGCTCAGAATTTTGCGACCATAATAGCTAATAAAAAAGATTATCGTCTTTGCTGCCACTATACCAAGGGCACTGATAATTGAGATTATGTGCGGATTGAAATTGGTATTAAATGAAGCAGTTATTAAGATCGGAAAATAAGGAATAGGAACAAATGGAATTAAGCTAGACACAAAACTAATGAGGAGGATGCCTATGTATCCTAGTTCAGTTCCAAATGGAAACAGATCTTCTAGGACTACCAATTAGTATGCCCTTGCATATATCGCTGCCTTTTTGCTTTCCTGACCGCAGTAAATGCAGGTGGCCGGCTTGTCATTTTGGTTAAATGGTATTACTCGGATGTCTGCACCTGTCTCTTCCTTTATTTTGGATTCGCATCGTTCTTGGCCACACCAGCCTGCGAGAAGAAATCCTCCTTTCATTTTGATTATCGATTTGAAGCTCTCAAAATCGGCAGGTGTGAAAGTGTTCTTGCTGAGAAATTCGGTTGCCCTTGCAAGCAGACTTTCCTGTACCTGCCCTAAAAGCAAGGTTGTGATACTTACAAGCTTCTCCTGCTCGGCAAGCCTTTTTTCCTTTGTATCTCGCCTCACAAATTCAACCTGCCCCCTATCGATATCCCTTAGTCCAATGTTGATGCGCAGTGGGACTCCTTTCATCTCCCATTCGTTAAATTTCCAACCAGAAGTGTATTCATCTCTGTCGTCCATGTATGCTCTTACACCAGCGCGCTTTAATTCAAATTCAATTTTCCTTGCCTTTTCCTTGACCATCCTGGAATCTTTGTCCTTGTGTATAGGCACTATTACTACTTGCATTGGTGCAACCTGTGGTGGTAGAATGAGACCCCTGTCATCACCATGAACCATTATTAGCCCGCCTATCAGACGCCAGGAAATTCCCCATGAAGTCTGCCATGCAAAATGCTCCTTGGTATCCTTGCCAAGGTACTTTATCCCAAACGGCTTTGAAAAGTTCTGACTGAGATGATGTGAAGTCCCCATCTGAAGTGCCTTACCTTCAACAGGCATTAACGCTTCAAGAGTCGTCGTGTACTTAGCACCGACGAACTTTTCGCTGTCGGTCTTGTATCCTGCTATAACTGGTACTGCAAGGTAGTTCTCTATCAGATCCTTGTAAATGTTAAGTATACTCATGACTTCCTGCTCTGCTTCTTCTTCGGTGGTATGTACGGTGTGACCTTCCTGCCACAAAAACTCTGAAGTCCTAATCAAGGGTTTCGTCGACTTGATCTCGGCTCGAAGGGCAGAGTTCCAGAAGTTGATCTTGAGTGGCAAGTTGCGGTAGCTTGTTACCCACTTTGCAAATATTGAATATGCAAGCGTTTCAGATGTAGGTCGGAGAGCGAGCTTTTCATCAAGCTCTTTATCACCGGCTTTGGTAACCCAGAACACTTCTGGCGTAAAGCCTGCAAAGTGTTCCTCTTCTTTTGCTAGCAGGCTTTCAGGTATTAGCACAGGCAAGAAGCCATTTTGATGACCTGTCTCTTTGAATCGCTTGTCTAGAATATCCCTTATCGATTCCCAAATTGCATAACCGTACGGGCGAAGTACAATGAACCCCTTCACAGGCGCATAGTCAGCAAGCGCGGCCTTGAGAACGACTTGGCTGTACCACTCGCTAAAGTCTACATTTTTCTTAACTGTTATCCCAACTGACTCTCTCTGAGAATCCACGTTGACATTGGCAAAACAACCAGCATTTATGAAGTTATTGCAACTGATGTTTCTAAGTAATTGCTTCCAAAATGATTCTTTTTGCACCATTTTGGAAGCTTGCCATTACAGTGCTCACCTTATGCAAATAGAACCGGCTAACTTCTAATTTGTAATCCCAATTTCCTAATGACTCGTTCAACGAAAAAATATATAGTCACTCTTTTTTCTTACGATTAAGCGGCTGTCGGTTGTGTCTTTCTTTGAAAGAGCATCGTGATACATCTTCCAACTAGGCTAAAAGGCAGTAATAGCTTCTTATCGTACTAAAATCAAATGTAGGTCACGGCCAATCCGTCATGAACAAAATACTATAGCTTCCTATACTTGAAATATATACTAGGTTGACTCTGGATAGGCCTGAATCTATTTCAAGTTAATGGTTAATTGTACATATCAGATAGGATAATTTTTTAATATTTTCCCTTTTTTGCGTCTACTTGTCGATTCGTAGTGCTACTATTATTAGGCAAATTAAAACTATGTCTGGCATCTAGTCAAGGATATCGGTGGCTACAGAGGGTCGCCTTTGCAGTAAACCTTGCCCATGGGTCTACTGAAAAAGTTTTTGCAGACATAGCATTGCAGAAAGCCGATCTCTCTATTCAATACAGGGCAGTCAACTGCCTCTAGCTTCATGCGCTTAAGCATCTTTGGGCTTACACCCTTCAACTTCAGCTTACCTTTCTCATCCATCATGCCAGAGCTCTGAAGTTCGCCTTTGGCTTGGTCTGTAATCTTTATTGGTTTTTCGACCTGCTTGATTGGAACAACATGCTTGACGCCTTCTGGAGGAGCCTCGCTCATCATTACTATCAAGAGCATTAGGTGCAGGGCTAATATATGACCCTTTGCCAGGATTCAGTTAAGCAAAATCACTGATCTTTGCCTGGCCCTTAAAGCTCTTCCAAAGCCGACTTTTTTGTACCACTTCACTCTTTGACAGTGACATGCAAGAACAGGCAAACGACATCGCATGATCAAATAGTTCGAACTTTTGTGGAAACTTTTTTAGAGCTTCACGTACGCCTTCTCTTATCTGCCATACACCAAGTGGCATTACATAATTGGGGTGTATTTCACGTAGAACAATCGCCCCAGCCTTTTTGTGTCGATGTGCAAGATGCTCTGCTACCGCAAAGCGTGCTGCAAAGTATGCTCCAGCTATTGTCGGGTTGTGGTTAAGCCCTCTTTCATCTTCATTATCTGCTCCAGCTGCCACCTGGCCTTGGCTTGTGAACCAGAACTCGATCATTTCGAAAATCCACCTATGATCAGGTATCAATATGATTAAGTAGTGGTTAGCTAAATGCGAGTATTGAGTTACTTCAAACAGATCAATTGTGGGATTCATTCCGATCTCCTTTATTAGCATGCTTGCAATGATATCATCCGTCGCAGAAATGCTCCACCGAGTAGGCACAAGTTTGCGATTCTTCTTTACTCCTAGCATCCCCATGCTGAGGACTCGTTGGATGACACTCATTTCTACACTGCGCTTGTACAACTTCATCATAGCCTCTGCTGCTCTCAAATCTGTATCGTAATATACTGTTTCAATGCGTTGGTCGGCGGAAGTTGATGACACCTTAAAACCTTTCAAAGGTGCAACTGGCCCAAAAGGTGTGATTTCGTGATCAAGTCTAAGTTCTTTTTGCATGTGGGCATCTACTATGGCCCCCTTTTCAAACGTGGCCTCAGTTTCTGCAGGTCTCTCCGACAGAGCAAGCTCTTGCATGTTCTCAAGATGTCTGCTAGAAATGTCATGTATATTCATATTCATTGTACCTAGCACAAGTGACATACGATACTTCGCTATTTCTTCAAGGCTTTTACCTGTCCACAGTTCTGTTCTGTCCAAGATGGTGGTATCTCCGTGCAACGGAGGTATCATTGGTCCTATCATAACCTTTGGAT
>JBKPEN010000056.1:0-5379 GCA_046728425.1 Thermoproteota archaeon | reverse complement strand
GGCAGCTGAATTAGAGGAAAGCGGCGTACGAGTTAACTATGTCGATCCAGGAAACATGAATACTGCAATGCATAGAGCTGCAGAGCCAGATGAGGATCCTACACAATGGGCTAACCCAGAGGAAGTCACTGAAGTTTTCATATATCTAGGGTCAGATGAATCTCGAAATGTCAATGGGAAAAGATTCAAAGCTCAGGAAAAAGATACATGGATATCCACTAAGCAACAGAGAACAATATCAAAGAGGCAGGAGCTACAAAGGCATAGATCAACAACAAATAATCTTATTGGATGAGTGAGTCCTGATGAATATGTCTGCTTCTCTTCCTTCTTCTTCTTTTTTCTCCTTCAGACTTCCTTCAGAGCTAATTGCAAAAGAACCTCCGGAAAGACGCGGCATTGCTCGTGACGAAGTAAAGTTGATGGTTATAAATCGAAAAAACTACCAAATTGATCACGCACGTTTTTACAGCCTTGGCAGGTTCCTTCGTTCAGGGGATCTGCTTGTATTTAATACAAGTAGAACGCTTCCTGCAGTACTAAACGGTTCTAATGCACTTGTGGGTTCCTCTATTGAGGTCCGGCTTGCAGAACATCTTCCTGATGATTCATGGCTTGCACTTCTACGTTGTAACAAAGGCGATCCATTCTCTTGTGGACTTCAAAAGGGTATGCAGATAAACTTTGGTCATGGATTGACTGGAACAGTTTATGACCATGACGAGAACATTGACCGGTTATGGAAGATCTACTTCTCCAAATCTGGAGCTGAATTGATAGAACTGTTGTATCGCCTTGGTCAGCCTGTACGATATGAATATCTCTCAGTGCCATGGGATCTGGACTATTACCAGACGGTTTATGCAAGAGAACCAGGATCGGCCGAGATGCCATCTGCGGGACGTGCCTTTACTTGGAAGCTACTCTTCGATCTTAAACGTAGTGGAGTGAATAGTGCATATATCGTACTCCATACAGGCCTCTCATCCTACATGGATGACATGCTTGATGCGAAACATCTTTCGTCTGAAGAAGAGTACTTCATTAGCGGAGCAACGTCAGATAAAATAAACATGATACACAGTAATGGCGGACGAGTGATTGCTGTCGGGACTACAGTGGTACGAGCGTTAGAATCCGTGGCAGACCTTACTGGAAAGGTTACCGCCACACACGGATATACTCGATTACATATCACAGCCAATCACACACTAAAGGCTGTAGATGGTTTATTGACAGGATTACATGAGCCTGAGGCTAGCCATTTAGATTTACTTACTGCATTCATACCTGCGGAGAAGATCCATAACGCATATGATGATGCAATAAAGAGAAAATATTTGTGGCATGAGTTTGGCGATCTAAATCTTATTTTGTAAGTCCTCTAGGGTATGCTGCATTATCAGATATGAATCTAACACAGAAGAAGCTGTTTTTCTGTGCTTTGATCGTAACTAAAAATACGCTACATTATAAGCCCGTAAGTACGCAACCTCATCCTGAATTTACGCATGAGCACGATTAATACCTAATCGATGTTTAATAACGCGTCATCTCTTAATTCCCATTACAATCAACCATATCCCAACGCTTAGCACGAAAATAGGAAGTAACGATGTAAAATAAAGAGTGTTGGGCAGCTCGTTTGGATTTTGTCTAACGGGATTCTCATCCGTAGGAGGTTGCGATAAAATTACTGCAAGGAGTATAACCCCACTTACGCAAAGGATTATACCTATTACAACAATCATCCTGTTCATATTCTTCCACTCTATAATCTCATTGAGTAAGGCTAGAGCTGTTACTTGCCTTCTTCTTCAAACCTTTTCGCCTGTCTAAGAAAATGTCTCTCATTGATAATATATGTCATCATATCATCTGAATCTGACAGTTCAATAGCTACAGTATAGATTGCTCTAACATTAAATCCGAGGTCGATCAATCTGTACGGTTCAACGGGAAGAATTTAGTTTTATCAGCTAGTCGAAGCTTGGAAAATTATGGCAGAATTTCAACCAGCCGTACGCTTGATACCCTGAAACAAGCCAATGGGTTGATTCTTAAATTATTTCTCCCCTATGTGGCAGCACTAAACTTTTTACGTTGTCGGGCTAATCAACATCCTGCTTTTTTCTATCAGTATTTTTTTTGAAACAAGTAAAATTTTAGTCTGTGTTAGTTGTTTGCACCTTGTGTAACGCATAATGAGAGAAAAAGTTTTCTTACCAACTGATCTGCTTCTTATCATAATAATTATGCCCTGTAGGTCCTCCATCCGGCAGAGTTGCAAGCCAAACAGGTGTAGCAGCGCCGTCTTCAACTGATCTTGGAGCATTGCTCCCTCCCATGTCAGTTCGGACCCATCCCGGGCACACTGCGTTAACAAGAATATTGCTTCTCTTTAGTTCTGATGCCAGCATGACTGTCAAAGCATTCAAGCTAGCCTTTGACACAGAATAAGCAGGCCAATATCCACCAGATTTAGCCATGTATTCAAATTCCCCTGCACCACTAGAAACATTCACTATTCTTCCATAACCGTTCTTTTTCATGAGAGGAATGAAGGTTTTGCACATACACCAAGCACCCATTAGATTAGTTTCAAGGGTAACTTTTACAGTTTCTAAGTCAGCATTTGACGCTGTTACATCATCTCTATCGATAAGGATGCCTGCATTATTTACCAATATATCGAGCCTCCCAAAAGTTTTTTCAACTTTAGCCAAAACACTTTCAACACTGAGTTGATCTGAAACATCCAATTCCATAGAGACCACTTTTGTTACACCATCTCTTGCAAGCTTTCTTACTGCAGCATCTCCATTAGCTGGATTTCGGGAGGTAATTATCACCTCGATTTTATTCATGGACAGTTGTTTGGCTATCTCAAAACCTATTCCCCTATTGGAGCCAGTTACTAGAGCCACTTGTTGGCTCATATCATCTCTCTCATCACCTCTTCTCATAATAGAGAGAGAGGGGATAACGATATTAAACGAGTTTGCAATTTAACCTTTAAACTGTTTATGTGCTATAATTCATTGCGACTTTATTATAGCGGGTATGGTATGTGCCAAAGCTATAAACCTTAGTGATTCTGCACTGACAACTTGATGATAAATAGCAGAGAGAACTCCTTCTCAAAATAGGCTTATTCTCCGCAGGGTTACCCGACCCTTATTACTATGTGTAAAATGATAGAGGATGATGGATACATCAAACACAGAATGTTTTCAATAGCCCTTTAATCTTTTGTAGATTTATGTTGTGTTAATCTGACGGCTCTATCATTAACTAAAGAAATTGAATTACTTCGGTAATAGCCTGACAGGGAGACTGAATGAGAATGTTGCACCACCGTCACCATCACCACCACCACTATCGTCCCCTCCTCGTCCTCTACTTCTTTTTCTCTGGCCCACTCTATTATTGTTTTTCGCCCATATTTTACCTTCATGCGCATCTATGATACTTTTGGAAATAAATAGACCTAAACCCGTGCCTTTCTCTGATTTACTGGCAAATTTTGTAAACAACCTTGGCATCATCGATGGATCAATACCGGGACCTTCATCCTTTATACTAACAATAACTTGATGATTACTGTCTGCTATTTTCTTCTTTTTGATTTTTTTCATCCTTAGCTGTACTAATACCCTTCCAGCTTTTGTAAACTTTATAGCATTAGTCAACAAGTTAGATATAACCTGCATTATCCTATTCTTGTCTGCAACGATCCAGACATCACCATCACTTTCGTAATCTAGTTTTATTCTAGCGTCGTCATTTAGCTGAGTGTGAAAGTCCTGTAAGACATCGAAGATGAGCGCATTTAGGTTAAAGGATTCCTTGTAGATTTGTATGCTGCCACTTTCAATTCTTGTTACATCGAGTATATCTTTTTGAAGCTGTTCCAGTCGCTTTGCGTTTCTCAATATTACATCAAGGAATGTGCTTTGGGTTGAATCAGATATCTGATTTTTCAAAAGCTGTGTAAGCCCTAAAATGGGTTGAATTGGAGTTCGTAGCTCATGAGCAGTAAGATCCATAAATTCTTGCTTCATCCTATCATGTAATTTGAGCTGCTGATAAAGCTGCCTTGTTTCTTCATACAGTTCTGTTTGGTTCCAAAGACTTTCAAAAATGGAAACATATGATAGGACTGTTGGTTTACTGTTTGAATATGTGGCTAATCCAATAGCCTCAAGGGAGGTCTCCTTTGAATCGCTTTTCAATTCTGCTGAAAGTAATGACGCCCTATCAACAATCAATACTGAGACTTTGGTCTGTAGAGGCTCTTCGATATTTCTTATCTCTATCCTGACCTTTCTATCCTCTTCTCTTTTGATCTTATCAACAACATTCCTAACATAATCATCAAATGGTGACAATATTCTTATCTTTACATCCTTGGATTTTGCAAGACCTATGAGGGCATCAATAGCTCCTGCTTTTTCCTGACGTTTAAATGCATTAGATGTTGAGTAAATGATAAGGATTTCCTCCTTTGCTGACTTGGCCAATTCAAGGACGCGTTCGAGGGTCGTCTTAGGTTCTCTAATTATCTCAATTACTTCTGGCTTAATTCCTTCCTCTATTTCCCTAATTCTCTGTTCTGCTGGAATAGCCTTATTCCATAAAGTTTCAAAAAAGTACTGCTGTTGCTCTATCATCACCCTTGCATTGCTGCGGATTAATTGAGAAATAGCTCGTCTACCTCGCTCCTGTTGTTGTCGAATAGCTTGGGCTACATAATCGGATTCGCTGACATTAAAATTGACTTTGACGCCTTCTAGGTGTCTGAGCTCATAAACTGTATTCATCAGTTCCTTGCAGTATACAATATTATTCTCCGTAATTTCCGTTATCAATCTGGTTTTTATTCCCCTTTTAAGAAGGTCCAAATACGCATTTCTTATTGGCTCATTTGTCATGATTACGGAAGGTAACGTAAAATCGCCGCAGCTATCGTGGCTTTGTTTAGCCTGTGCAAGAATGTCAAGAGAAACGGAGACCGTCTTTTCCACACCGTAAATAGTCTGAGTTTTTTCTTCTTCTTGCACTGTCTTTACATAAGTTTTGGAATTATTTAACGTTAATGGTAATAAAAGTTATCTCTTTATCCTGAGTTTTCAGATTTCTTATAAAATGGCAGCTCTAGAATAGAAAGTGAGATAAACTCTATCTTGAGTCACGTAATAAACACTCGAGAAGAAATCTTTAACTGAGAGGTTAATTGTCATTTGAATCTATAAATTTTTCCTTCAAAGGAAAAATTTAGCTTTGTTATTTCTACATTATGCACTTCAAGCTCTCAAAATGATCAGTGCTCTTGAAGTGCTGAATTTATCTTGCTGATAAAATATTTTCTTTCTACCG
>JBKPEN010000294.1:0-3498 GCA_046728425.1 Thermoproteota archaeon | reverse complement strand
GTTCCTCATAACCACCTTGACTCTTCGCACAAGGGTCTTTACATCAACCGGCTTTCTGAGGAAATCGTTTATTTTGATTCCAGGTATTGAAAATTCAAGGTCACTTATTTCAAATGCCGACATGAAGACTACTTTTGCATCCGGCTTGATAACTTTAATGTTTGCAGCAAGCTCAAAGCCGCTCATTCGCGGCATCCTGATATCTGTTATTACCAAGCCATAATCTGCGGAGTTTATCTTAAAATGTTCAAGAGCCAGCAAGGGATCAGTAAAACCAAAGACGGTATAGCCCTGCCTACTCAACGCCTGTTTAAAGATCAATACTATATCTAGCTCGTCATCAACCACCAGTATAGAATGAGCTGAAGATAACAACAGGCTATAGCCACCTCGCTTTGATGCGATGCAGTTCACTATTAGCGAAATGGTGCGACGATGACAACATTAAACCATATTTGAGAACAGGATACGGGCTTATATTGTCTGCGAAGAAATATTCTATAGAAGACGGTCTAGGTCTGGGCAGGCTATATAAAAAGACTGAGCAGGATGCAGCTTGCCAAAGAGATACAAAACATGACACGCTGGCAAATTAAAAAACTATGTGTAGAAAGCAGTTCATCAACTAATGGAATTGTCACTCATAATCACTATTCTGTGAAAAAAAATTTCCATTGGGGATTGTTTTGAAGAAGCTGAGAAACGTTATGATACTGGAAGAGGACTAGAAAAGAGGACATTCTTATTCTCTTGAGATGCATGAACCATCTGCTGTCATGACAAACCTAAATATTTGATCAACTTCAGAGTTTTCAAAAATTTCTGAGTCGTGAGTTATTATTATCAACTGGGCTAATGGTCCGACACCTTCTCTGAATGCCTCCGATAGTATTCTGACAAGCCCTCTCCGCCTATCTTCGTCAAGATGGGCAGTCGGCTCATCTAAAATAACGAAATCAAGCTTGTTTGACCCCATCATGTAGGCAATACTAAGACGAAGTGCAAGGGCTACGGCCACCTTTTCGCCTCCCGAAAGTGAGTCCATATCAATTTCACCCTGTCTGCCGTAACACGTTATCGCCACTTCTCGGGCCCCTTCTGTAAGTTCGATCCTGGAAATGCCAATGTTAAAGAGTGAGGCGTATTCTGACGCCTTCTGTGATATAACTCCGAGGGCCCACGAGCGAAGACTGATGCCCACCATCCCGTCCCTATTGAATATCATCGAGCGCATTCTCTCCAGCATTTTGGAGAATTCAGATGCCTGTCTCAACTGCTCCACTGCATGCTTGGCAGAATCTGCCGCTGCTTGCGCGTCAGTTATTATACGTCTGTACTCACCAATTTTGACACTTGCAGTCTGCAATTCTTGTATCAGTCTTGTCCTCTCTAGCTTGGCATCTGTGTATTGCTGGAGGCTCAAGCCACTTATCTGCCCCCGTAATGCAGCAATTTCTTCAGCAAGTGTCTTTGAGACACCATCTATTACCAGCTTGAAAGGATCATCCCCTATGCGGGCTATCTGTAGAGGAAGTTTGGTCAGATATTTTTTCTTGCCATTGAGGTCATCTTCAATCTTGACCAAGTCCTTTTCAGAGCCTATGGAATTGTTTGACAGGAACTTTTCTGCTGTCGTTATCTTTTTGTCCTGTTCTACTAGCTGTTGCTCTTCTTTCTTGAGCTCAACCTTAGCTACTTGCAGCTTGTATTTTTCTTCCGATCTGCGCCTGATCTCTAGCTGAATATGGTCTACGTTAAACATTTCATTAACCTTTGTAACGTGAGAGTTGCAAACGGGGCATTTGCCGTCCGCTATATGCAGTTTGCTGGCACATTCTAGAAAACCAAGTAACTTGCCCATCATGCCCTCATTTTCCTCTAGCTTTGAGTGGATCTCCTCTGATTCAGCTTTTATCATCTTGAGCCGCATATACACTTCTTCTTTGGTTTTCAGCACATCGAGTAAGTTCTTTGCTTCCATAACTACTCTTTCCATCCGTTCTACTTCTGTGCTAAGATGGCTGCGCTGTTCAACGATATGTCGCATGAGCAGCTTTTCGCAATTCTGAAGCTCCTGTGTTTTTTGAATGACTGGCTCCAACCTCTCGATTTCCTTCTCAAGCTGACCTATTTTTTCCTCAAGCAGACTTCTTTCATCTTCAAACTCTTTCAAAAGCAATGATCCCTTTTTTAGCTCCTTCGCCTTTTCCTCTAACAGTCTTTCCACCTTTGGAATTTCCTGGTCAGTATAGCCTAGTTCATCACGCAGCCTTTCGCGGAAGCCTACGATGACATTGCGCATCGTCTCATAAGCTGAGTCGAGTCTGTCAATGCCAATCAGACCATTCAACAACTCCTTAAAGTCTTTTGGTTGTGCTTCTATTATCCTTACGAGCTCGCCCTGCTGTACTACCCCAGCAACACGCAGCTTTTCATAGTTGAGCCCAAGCACACGTGCTATTTCCACACTCATTGACTCGCCAAACTGTCTGCGCTCACCACCGACAATTGGCTTATTTACTATCTTGTCACCATCGGATACAAGCACAAGCTGAGAAAATGTCTGAAGACCGGAGCCATTGAGCGCTCTTGTTGCCTGGAATTCTTTAGAGTTGAGACCAAAATGTATCTCTGCCATAGCATGATTGGCACCTCTTCTTATGAGATTCTTGTTTGACTTTCTTGTATGTTTGCCAAAGAGCGAAAACGTCACTGCGTCAATGATTGAGGACTTGCCAGAGCCGTTATGGCCTAGAAATATCGTTATACCCTTGCAAAATTCTATCTTGGTATCCTTGTGTGCGATGAAATTCTTCAGCTGAATATCCTTTATCATTTAATACCATGACCTCCAAATTTGTTTGACTTGTATGCCTGCCACAGTATTTCCAGAACCGCTTTGTCATCCTTCTCTGCTGCCAGTGGCAACACTTCGCCTATCGTAAACTTGGCAAGCTCATCTGACCCAAGCGCTTCTGTCGACAGCCGATAAAGCTCACTATCAATGTCTGCAGGCTTGGAATCGTATACAGTAGTAGCAATATGCTGTTCTAGTGGCTGCCAAATGTAGTGAAGGCAAGAGTCATTTAGCTTTTTCAACTGTTCAGCTATAACCTTAGAATCAATGTTGCTTCCAGCTATCTCAATCCTTGCAATAGGTTTTTTGTCATAGGCGGATGCCTTTTTGATTATTTGCTCGACTTCATTTGCGAGATCTTTGTAGTCTATTCTGGCAGAGAATTGCTGACGTCTGCTCTTAAGCCGTACCCATTGTGTTGATGGCTCCTTGCCAGACATATCGGTTATGATGAAGCCCTTATCCGTCTCCTTGATCCCTTCGCTTGGAGTCAAGTCAATTGAGCCAGGATAAGCAAGTGGTCCCCCAAGGAAATCAAACCTCTTTTCGAGGTGGTCATGATAGTGACCTAGTGCGTAGTAGTCAAACTCTGCAGGAAGATCGGCAGAATTGAGCTCACCTGCAAACTTGTTAAACTCAGC
>JBKPEN010000028.1:0-4795 GCA_046728425.1 Thermoproteota archaeon | reverse complement strand
GTTAGCGATTGCGACTAACGCCACTTCTTTGGCTCTTCTTCTTCCTGGAAGCTTAGCTTCCAAGTAGGAAGCATCCCCACTGTCTAGTATGGAAGCAAAGCGGTTGGCATATTGGACGTTGGTTTTGACTGTACGTTTTGCCTTTCCCTGGCTTACTAACCAGTCATGGAACTGACGCCAGTCTACGAAGTGTTCGGCATACCGAACACCCACCTGCGCTGCCTGCGGAGCAGTTGGTCGAGGGTTCGAGTCCCTCTGGGCCCGCTTAAAATAAAAAATCGTTCAAAAAATGGACTCACTGCCATTATCAAATCGATCTAGCTAATAATGACTTTTCTTCCCATAGCAATTGCAATCCGTAACTAATATGCATTACGTGAATTACTTACCTAAGCTAATAGTATTGTTTATGTTCATAACACCATCTCCATGGTTTATTCGGTAATGCAATCATTACAGGATGCCCTGTATTTTCAAAATGTTTTCTTGCATGAAGACCAATAGAAGAATCACAACAGCCAACATGCCCACATACAAGGCACATCCGTAATGCAACCCAATCCGATTTTTCTTTCTCACATTCTTCGCAGCCTTTTGTATTTGGAGAAGTATTTTCTTCATCCACATCTTTGAAGTGTTCACATTTTTGATTCATGCAGTTATAATCCTGTAAAATATCTTTTAAATGTTGTAAATGCATTAATAGAATAAAAAAAGAGACTTTCCAACCATTTCTTGGTGGTAGGTTTAGTAACTTCCGCAAGCAGTAGAAATCGATACTATGGAAAGGGATGAAACTATAATGCAGAGATAATCTAGCGCGAAGCGTTAGGTGTAATTGGTATTGAGGGACTTCCTTCGAACCGTTCCAGTCTACTCATAACTTATTCTAATATGTTATATGTACGTCCTTCCAGAAAAAGACAAAACGACTAAGCTTACCTTTACAACTATCGCGTAGGTATCGCCAATAGATGATATTTTACTATCTGTTACTAGCTATAAACTCTATTATTGAGTAGGGAAATCCTTAAAGAAAAAATATAGTTAATACTAGCCTGTTCGCCATCTCCGTGGCAGCACCCGTACCATCTCGCACAAACAGTCATAAGCTTGTCTTGTTGATTCAAGCACATTTCTTGCACCAATTCAATTGAGTCCATTGTTTGAAGTTTTTTCTGTCGAATCTCTCTGGGCCCGCTTAAAATAAAAAAACATTCAAAAAATGGACCCAATTTTTGTCAGGCTGAGATTTTTATGGAACTGTTCGATCTTGGGGTTATGATTTTCTCTTATATTTTTAGCATCATTATTGCCAACAACTACCCTTCCTTCTATATTTAGCATATTTAACATGCTCCTCAAGTTCTCTTTCTGAATTAAAGGACATGTCACACTCTTCACATTTATAAGAGGAGCCACTAGTTGACATCATTTTTGTTTTCCATCACATCATTTTATTTATTCCTTGCTTTACTGAGTTTTTGCTCTATTTGTATTCCAAATGTCGGTGCTCCTTGTTATATATTTGCAGAAGATGTCTATAATTAAATTCAGCAGCTTAAGAAGGTTCAATCTAATATGGAGTACCTTTTGCTCTTTGATTTTTGAAGGCTTCAATATACCATTCAAATTCATCAAGAAACCGTATGATCCTTTTATCATATCTCTCATCCATTAATTTACCAGACTCATCAAAAACATCTTGAACCCTTGATATTGGAAATGATGAAGATATAGATGGTGCTCCAAGCTCTGCAAATATATGGCGGAGGTGTTGTGCCGCATTCACGCCACCAAAACCTCCGGCGGAATAGGAAACGATAGCAGATGGTTTAAAATAATATTCTTCTAAAAAATAATCTAGTGTATTTTTCATTGCCGCTGATGTACTATGATTGTATTCTGGAGTGACGGAAAGGTAGCCCTCTGCATCTTTAATTTTATTCCTAAGGTTCTTCAACTTCTCTGAGGGATTTTCCATCTCTTTATACATCCTATCAAGTAAGGGTAAGTTAAGTTCGAGAGGGTCAATAAAAAATACAATATGGTTACGGTTCTCCAATTTATCTTCTATCCAGCGGGCAACTCTGATACCTTGACGGTCTCGTCTAACTGATCCAACTATTAAAGCAATTTTAGACATATTATTTATCCAGCTCTTCTCAACTTCTATTAATATTGCTATTTATCTACCAAAATCAAGAAGAACTATCTGGATTTGTTTCAATATCTAGAAAAGAACGGTATTAGCTCAGCCTTGTCATCAAATCTAACACAAATTTGCTTACACTCAGATCGCAGTCTTCAGAGATGACATTTATGCTTAGACCAAATCAATTCATGACCCGAGGAGGGCACATTCATAAGAAACCTACCAGCTGAAAGAATCGAACCTGTTTACATGTGGAGTTCCAATTCTGCCGGTTAAGCTTCTGTCTCAGATTGTGTCCAAACTCTGAAGTTTTTCTCTCAGAACCCTCTGGGCAGGCCTAAAATAAAAAATCGTTCAAAAAATGGACCCTACTATGGATTGGCTATTCAATAACATCAATAAATTTGCAAAGCTGTTATCCACGATATACTAGAGGAAAGATGTACCTCAATTTTAAGAGATACATCTTTCAAATGGAAGGAAAGAGAAAAGGAACGCTAATATGATCAAGACCTATTTTGATCGTTCCGATTAGGAAGCAGAATGACTATAATATTGACCGCGGCAAGAATCTTGAAGTTAGCAACTGCAGGGTGCGACGAGGGATGCTTTCAGCCCGAGAGTTATCTTTACGCCAAGGTTGTCAGCAAATTACCATTATGTGTATGTTTTCTATTTTCGACAAAGTCAAGGTCATAAGAGATGGGTTCATTCCTTACTATATGCCCTCGATTTAGAAGGGATCGAGTATGTATTAGTGCCCACGATGTTGAATTTTTTTCCAAACTTAGAAACCAATCTCTTATAATAATAAGAGCCTATGGAAACACTTAATTGAAGTTAGTAGATTTTCTTTGTCAATTCTGGAAGGCCATATGATGCGACAGCGACTTGAATAGAATTATAGGTTCACGTGTTTCGTAGATTATCGAGAACACTTTGGACATTAAAATACATGGAGGGTGAAAAATATTTCCAGAAGACTCCGTGATGTCTATGTCAAAAGCTACCTGGTAAGACTTCTAGCATACGCAGGACCTGCACTCATGGTAAGTATGGCATACATAGACCCGGGGAATTATGGGACAGATATTCAGGGAGGAGCATCATTTGGATATGCCCTTCTATGGGTAGTTTGGCTCGCAAGTGGTATGGCAATGCTCTTACAATACTTATCTGGAAAGCTTGGAATCGCTACAGAGCACTCGCTGCCAGAATTGATACGTAACAAGTTCAAGAATAGGAAAGTATTGATCATACCGTATTGGCTGGCTGCAGAAGCTGCAGCTGCTGCTACTGACCTGGCAGAATATCTGGGGACTGTAATTGCCTTAAACCTGCTCTTTGGCATCCCCATGATTTATTCTGCAATATTTGGTGCGGTCGATGTAATTGTTATCCTTGGCCTTACCATGCGAAAATTCAGAATCCTCGAGCAACTTTTCTTATTATGGATATCAATAATTGGTGTGGGTTACGTCTATCAAATGATCATTATAGGCCCTAATCCTTCCGCAATCTTCTATGCTTCATTTGTACCCATATTTCCAAATTCAGACGCCATCCTCATTGCAGTAGGTGTGATTGGCGCAACTGTCATGCCCCATGCGCTATTTGTTCATTCTTGGTTTACAAAGAAAAGGACAGAAGGCAAGTCTATAGAGGAAAAGAGAAGGATGCTTAAACTCCATCTGGTTGAAAATGTTGTCCTTCTGACCATTGCCGGTCTTGTAAATGCCGCCATAATGATAATGGCAGCTGCGGCATTCTACCCAAAATACTCGAGCATTGCATCGGTCGCTGAAGCCTACAGAACACTAATTCCGCTTTTTGGAATGACAGCAGGAACAGTCTTTGTAGTGACTCTCTTGTTTTCTGGCATTGCATCATCTGTTACGGGAACCCTTGCCGGACAGGCGATAATGGAAGGTTTGTTGGGGAAAAAGATCAATATCTGGTTTAGGCGCTTTGTTACAAGGTTTGTAAATGTCGTGCCGACTACCATAGCAATACTTGTGGGGCTTGATCCCCTAAGCATACTAGTATACAGCCAAGTTATCTTGAGCCTTATGATTCCTCTTCCGTTGATTCCACTTGTGATGCTCACAAAGGATACGAAGCTAATGGGGACATTTGTAAATAAGAAAAAGACTACTCTCCTTGCAATTGGCTTTGCGGCTATCATAATCGCCTTTGACGCCTACTTGCTTATTCAGACAATGTAGCGAAAACCCAGATGCAGGAGGCAATCTGATGGTAGTTGTATGATACCCTAGCCAGATGTTACAACAATATAAAACGTGAGCAGTGTTTTTGGTTCAAGACGATGATGATCTTGCACTAACGGCATTCACACAGAAAGTTAAACCTAACCAAGGCTAAAAACACTATACAATGTCAACTCCTATCTAAAAGTCTAGTAATGCAATTCTGGGTTCACTGAAAATCTCTATAATAAAATATAAGCCTCTCCCTTCGATTAGCCTTTTAAGTTTGATCGGTTGAGAACAGAAGACTACTACTTTTTACATACGTAATTGGGTCCTCTCTTTGAAGTTTTTTCTGCCGGAACCCTCACACAGGTTAAACTCCCAGTAGTGGAAGAGACCAAGATTTAGAAAGTACTTTTGAATGGATGGT
>JBKPEN010000125.1:0-2195 GCA_046728425.1 Thermoproteota archaeon | reverse complement strand
GGAATAGATATCATGCGCAACAACCCCAAAAGAAGAATCGACATAAGAGCAGAACAGGGGGTTTATGTAAGTGCTCTGAATCCAGACCGACAGATAGTCTAAATAATAAAGAACACAGATTTTTTGCAAGTTGCTTACCTCATATTTATCACTGCAGTCATCTTGACATATTCGTGCACTTATGCTAGAGCTGCAAAAGCTTAGTATCATCGCCGTCCCAGTCAAGTCACCTATGCTCCGGATTGCGATACAAAACTCATGAACCACTTGAGCAGACGACTCAAGTACTAGTCTGGAACAAAAAAGAATGCTATGGCAATTATGATATAGACTGCCGTCAGCATCACGCCTTCAAACCAGTTACTTCTGCCGTCCTGCACTATCATGTTCAGAATTATCGCTGCTAGGAAAATTGTCGCAAGCTCCAGCCCCGTAAACACAAGCGTAAATGGCTGTCCCATTGCTATGCCTGCGAATACCAGAATCGGAACTACAAAAAGTGCAATCTGGGTGCCTGAGCCTGCTGCTATACCAATCGAGAGCTCCATCTTGCCTTTTCTTGCAAGGAGAATTGCACTGCTGTGTTCGGCTGCATTACCCACGATACCAACAATTATTGCGCCAACGAAGAGTTGACCAAAGCCAAGTACTTCACCTGTCTTCTCGACAGAAGCCACCAATATCTCGCTTACTACTACGACACCAGCCATGCTTACGGCAAGGAGTAGGAATGACTTCTTCTTGCTCCAATGTGTCCCATTGCTTTCATGTATTTCCTGGGAAGTTTCAGGCGGTGTGAACAGCTGCTTGTGAGTAATGAAGGTGAACATTATTCCAAGAATGTAAACAATCAAAAGTATGACTGCTAGTGCATCACTCAGTATTTGTACCTGCACCTGCTTTTCTGACGTTGAAAGAAAGGTGGTTGCTAAGATGGTTGGAATTGCAAGACCGATTATCGCCAAGAAAAGCATTGATGATTGAATGCCGATATTTTCTCTGCTAAAGCTTTGCTCTTTATGTCTAAAGCCACCCGCGATAATACTCAATCCAAAGATGAGAAGTATGTTGCCTATTATTGATCCAGTAATGGACGCCTTTACTAAGTCTAGGAGACCTGCGTTTATAGCAACCACAGAAATAATAATCTCTGCAGCATTACCGAAGGTAACATTCAGAAGTGATCCTACTGTAGGACCATAGTGGGTTGAAAGATGTTCTGTGGAATCACCTATCAACTTTGCAAGTGGAATCAGTGCTATTGCTGATACCACAAATAGGACCAAATCGTCAGCATGCACAAACTCCAACCCTGCAGCTATTGGAGTAAAAATTAGAAGAATGTAAATGGCCGACGATTTTGACAGCTTGATAGATTTGAGCAAATTACGACAGTTTTATTTTTCCTCTATTCAGCTTTATTAATTGTTACCGGAAATATTCTATATCCTGCCACTATTCTCTAATCAACCCTCTTTCTAGTACAGGTTTAAGCAAGATTACCTACTGAATATGTCGAAAAATATCCTAGGTTTGTATATGATATCCTTCAAACTAGCATTGTAAATTTAAATTAGGCGCATGGATAATTCCTGATTGCGGTAGGTAGAGAAAACAATTTTTATTAGTATAAAATTATGAGTGAATACTGCACTTATCTCCTTCTTGTGAAGGAATGTATAATCTCTTGTTAAAATAACAGTCGATGCTTGATTCAGCTGTCATCGAAAGCTGATTCAACAATCAGCTAACTAATAGTGCGGGGGGTGGGATTTGAACCCACGAATCCCTAAGGAACAGGGTTGCAGGAACCAACCGGCTCATTCTAAGCTTCGCACTCTTTTTCTTTTTCTTGCGAGAAAAAGAAAAAAAGACCTGCGCCGTTGACCGGGCTTGGCGACCCCCGCTCTACTACGACTGCAAGAACCAACAGCCAAATTTATCTATTTATAGCTTGACAGCTGTAAAAAATAATACATACAACATGCAAGCAAGCAATGTCAGGCCGCGGCTCTTTGGCACAAATGGAGTACGCGGAGTTTATGGTCAAGAGCTTACACATGGTCTTGTGATTGATCTATGCTATGCACTTGGTACATATTTTGGCAAAGGGCCCATAGTGGTAGGATATGATGGACGTAAATCGCACTCTGTTCTCTCAAGACTTGTTAGGTCCAGCCTCAACTCTGCAGGGC
>JBKPEN010000271.1:0-4300 GCA_046728425.1 Thermoproteota archaeon | reverse complement strand
TGAAGTATCAGGTGTATATGGAGTTTACGACATAATTGCTAGAATAAGCTCTGATTCTATGGATAAACTAAGAGAAACAATAACTTGGCATGTTAGAAGAATAGACAAAGTACGTTCAACATTGACTATGATTGTAATTGAGGGCCAGGGCGAACAGTCAACAAAAAAGATCTGATTATCGAAGCAGGTCTTTAACGTAGTTTGCTATAATTGTTGCCTCCTCCTCGCTGTTAAAAAAATGGGGAGCCGCTCTGACGGCTTTCTTTCCGTCTCCAATATCTCTAGCTGCAAGTATTATGCCCTTTTGCTCAAGCTGTCTTACTAATGTTGACGAGTCGGCCTTCGGAGCCATGAACGTGACTATAGACGAACGCTTGCTTTCATCATCAGGACCATACATTTTAACCGCAGGGATCTTGGCTATTTCTTCACGAAGGATGCTAGCAACATTCATGTTCTTCTTTCTTATCCTCTCGAGCCCAATCCTAAGGATGTAGCGCAAAGATGCTTCAAGTCCTGCTACTCCAGGGAAGTTACGAAAGCCCGCCTGAAATCTGGCTGGCATGTCCAAATACGCAATGATGTTATGATCAGACAAAGTTGCAGACTCGCCGCCGATTTCAGGCGGCTCCAATATTTCGGATGCCCTCTTGCTACAATAGAACGCACCTATGCCTGTTGGGCCGCAAAGCCACTTGAAGCCTGGGAATGCCATAAAATCACATCTGATCTTTTTGACATCAACTGAAATAGTGCCTGCACTCTGTGCTGCATCAACACAAAACAGGACATCATTTTCCTGCGCAATCCTGCCGGCCTCTTCAACTGGCATTATGGCTCCAGTGTTGTAAAGCACATGGCTTAGTGTGATGAGCTTGGAACCTTTGGCCAGTTTTTCAAGCTGATCAAGGTCAAAGTATCCATTTTCGTCTGTCATAGCAAGTTCTCTTAATTGCAGCCTTTTTTTCTGGGACAGTGCAACCCATGGCAAATAGTTGGCATAGTGCTCATGTCTGCCTCCCCTTACCACTATTGCATCGCCGGTCTTCCAGTCCAGCCCGTTCCCTACCATATTGAGACCCTCAGTCGTACTCTGCACAAGCACTACTTCATCATTATTACAGTTGATCAGGTGGGCTATCCTTGTCCGCAACTCGTCAAGGAGTGACATGCTATAATCAGAGATGCTAGGTGAGTCAGGGCCCCCCTCTGCACAAATAAGCATAAAATCCGTCATTGCCTTGATGGTAGAGAGCGGCGTTGGAGCAATGGCTCCATTATTCATATACATAGTCTTCCTTGTTATTGGATAGTCATTATCTCTTAACTGGCCATAGTCAATTTCACTCACATTATATTCAACCTCCTGCAATAGAATAGCAAGTGCACTCTAGCAAGGTATTGAGCCGGAGCGGCTTAAATACGCTAATGTTTACCGACCCATATGCCAAGCTATGCTATACTGCGCATTTGACATCGCAGTTTGATAGAGTCATCTATATTGACCTTGACACCACATTTACAGCATATTTCAATGCAGGGTGCTTGCATACAAATAGCGTCGACATCTATTTGCCGTCAGAGGGCCGACTTGCTGTCATGACGAAAGACGTGCTTGAATCAATGGACCATAGCTCGCTTGTAATTTTCGATTCTGTCAATAGCTTTTACAACCTGTTTCCGATGTGGCATAGAATGGGCACTCTAAACCATCTGCTTTCTGTCTTGATAATGCTGCTAGTCAGGCGTGGAGTCGATGTAAATGTTCCTGTGCTTGCTACAAGCATGCTTCGATATAGAAAAGAAGGTGGATGGGTCCAGTCGCCTGCAAGTCGCAGACTCCTCCAACATAAGAGCGCAGTGAAACTAAGCGTGGACTGGCATAAAAGCGACTTAGCACTCAAAATAGTACAGCATGAATCAATTGAAGCGGGTCAGATATTTGTATACAGGTGCAACTCTATCACAGTTTGACTCCTACAAGTATGAATCCCAGCAGAAGGGCAATTCCTGACACGCCAAATCCTGCCATCAGCAGCGCCTTCTGTACCTTTGGGTTTGCTGACCTTCCTGAATAATAGAGCATGAAAGCGCCTGCCATGCCCATGAAGAGAATCAGAGTAAAGACTACGGTCTCGCCAATAGTCTGGGCAGATCGCGAAGGAATCATGAACCTGTTGATACCTCTTCCCTCAATCAAAGAATTTATCATGCCTGAGGCAAGCGCAAAGAATATCGTCAAGTATGCTACAGCGACTATCCACACAACTTTAGAAGGAGTCGTAAGCATCATGTTGTTATAACTCTTAAAATCCTGACTATAAATAAACCTTCCATGACTACTACTAAATGCATTGCCTGCCACCGAAAAGCCCTGCCAAGCAACAAATATTGCCTGCACCACAAACAAGCATTTGATAGCATAATCAATCACTACAAAGAATGGGTTAACGCATATGGTAGTATATCATGGGAAGAATTTTTGACCAAACTATGGAGCATGCAAGAAACAGGTACTTGGATAAAAGAAGTGATTGAGGTGGAATTAAAAAAGTGAAAATAGAAAGAGAGAGAAAAAAGAGTTATTGGAGAGGCTCACATATCCATACCGCCCATACCGCCCATACCGCCCATACCGCCCATACCGCCCATACCGCCGCCTGGAGGTCCTGGTGGTCCTCCACCGGCTGACTTACTGGAGGCAATGACGTCGTCGATCCTCAGTAGCATCGATGCGGCTTCCGTGGCAGATTTGATTACTTGTTCCTTCACTACAAGCGGCTCTACTATGTCCAACTTGCTTATATCGCCAACCTTGGCGTTCCGCACGTCGACACCTGTCCACTTGCTGCCCTTGCTCTGCTTTGAGCGAAGCTCTGTGAGTGTGTCAATAGGATCCATTCCAGCGTTCTCTGCAAGAGACAGGGGTATCACTTCCAAGGCTTCTGCAAATTTCTCCGCAGCAATCTGCTCCCTGCCTGAGAGTGTGTTTGTCCACTCCCTGAGCTTTGATGCGGTATAGGCCTCCGGGGCTCCACCGCCTGCAACGATGGCCGGCTTTTCAAGGACATCCTTTGACACCATCAGCGCGTCATGCACTGATCTCTCGGCCTCATCTACAATTCTCTGAGAGCCACCTCTTATGAGAATGGTTACAGACTTGGGATGTTTGGCTCCCTCAACGAATACCCACTTGTCAGTTTCGACTTTTCTTTCTTCAACCAAGTCGGCGCTTCCAAGGTCTTTGGCTGAGAGATCATCAAGGTTATTGACAACCCTTGCGGTAGTTGCCCTTGCCATCTTTGTCATGTCTGATTCCTTGACACGTCTTACTGTCAGAATGTTTGCTTTTGCTAGATAGTGCTGTGCAATATCGTCAATTCCTTTCTGACACACTACTACGTTGGCGCCACTCTCGATGATCTTGTCGGCCATCGACTTGATCATTCTGTTTTCCTCTTCAAGGAACATCTTCATCTGATCAGGCGAATTGATGTTTATCTTGGCGTCAAACTCAGTCTTCTCAATCTCAAGAGCTGAGTTGATGAGAGCAATCTTGGCTTTTTCTATCCTCTTTGGCATGCCGCCATGCACAACTTCCTTATCCAATACGATGCCTTTGATCAATTTAGTGTCATGTAGGCTACCGCCAGCCTTCTTTTCCACCTTGACATCATCAATATCGAGTCTAAAACCAGAGTCAGTCTTTTCAGACACCGCAAGGGCTGCGTCAACCACTATATGAGCAAGATCCTCGGATTCTCCTGACACTAGCTTTGTTTGCATTGCTGTCCTGGCTATTCTTATCAGCTCTTGCTTTTCATTGCCGGCAATCTTGTGTGCGATGGTGTTTAACACTTCAATAGCCTTCGTCGCAGCCTTTCTGTAGCCGTCAACAATGACCGTAGGGTGGACATCTTTGTTGATAAGTTCTTCAGCCTTTTCAATAAGCGCGCCAGCAAGCACCACCACAGAGGTTGTGCCATCTCCCACCTCATTGTCTGTAGCCTTGCTAATCTCTACCATCATCTTGGCTGCTGGATGCTGAACGTCTATCTCTTTGAGAATTGTAGCACCGTCATTTGTTATTGTTACATCGCCAAGAGTGTCGACGAGCATCTTGTCCATTCCTCTTGGGCCAAGTGAGCTTCTAACGACCTCAGCAATCAGCTTTGCAGCAGTGATGTTGTTCTTTTGGGCATCTCGGCCTTTGGTCTGCGCTGTACCTTCCTTGAGAATTAACACCGGGACCCCTCCAGCTGAACCCTGTTGTATTGACATTTTTCACATTTCTCCTAAA
>JBKPEN010000141.1:0-1692 GCA_046728425.1 Thermoproteota archaeon | reverse complement strand
ATTGCGACATAGCAGTTCTCCTCCTCATTTGCGTCTACCAGCTCGATCATACCCATATAGATCAGGTCATTCCACGAAAGGAACTTTTTCGATATCTTTTCAATTACCTCGTATGTTACAAGTGGCCGGCCGTCTCTAATGACTACAAGGGATCTCAGTACTCTGCCAGCGTTGCAACTAATGTAAAGACGCTTTGTGGCATTAGAGTTTTGAGAACTATAAAGGTAGATGCCGACATGGGGGTGGATCTTGCCTGATCTCCTCATAGATCTAAGCGTGTCAGCAAGGTGTTCTCCCCTCTCAATGTAGCCGATAAGCCGGCCATCTACAAATACCCTCGTACCTGACTTCCTTAGAGCTTGGTCGACATCATCTACGCTCTGTATTCCCAACTCATACAGCTTTTCTGTAATTTCGGCGCTCTGTATGTTGACAGAAATTATAGCTGACAGTGCGAGATTCTTCACAAGGCCGCAGTTAGAGCCCTCAGGAGTTTCTGCCGGGCATATTCTGCCAAAATGCGTCGCATGCAAGTCTCGTGCCTCAAAATTAGGTTGACTCCTACTAAGAGGCGACTGGATCCTGCGCAAATGCGAAATAGTCGACATATAGTTTGTCCTATCAAGCAGCTGTGTGACGCCTACTCGGCCCCTGCCCCAGTTGCCTGTTGCAATCGCATTGTTTAGCTTGTCTGATACAATGCCAGGTCTGACAGCTGCAGCGACAGCGTTGATGCCGCGCTTTTGGCCTGACCGCTCCAGCTGATACTTCATATCACGTATCAAATTGCGAAATGCAGTCCGGAATAGGTCGGCAAGCATCTGGCCAGCAAACTTGATCACCTTGTTGCCATAATGGTCTTTATCATCAGTACCTATCCAGCCAAGCTTGAGCTCAATAAGCTTGCAGGCTGCCTCACCCAAGAAAAGGGCCTTTTCGTGTCTGTTGTCAGGGTTTTTGCCGATGTGTGGCAATAGACCCCAATCAAGCAATGTTTCGGCTCGCTTGATTTGGAACTCTTCAAGCATGCCAGGTGCAATCCTCTTGCTGATATATACTATGGCATCTCTGCTTCTGTTGACATCACCTGACTTTTCAAATGAAGGCTCAAGCTCATCTTGTATGATCTCATTGAGTGAAACTGAGTCAGCGATATCCTTGTCAGATTCGAGACCAAGAGCCCTTATCAGTGTGATAAGTGGAATATCTACAGGCGAGCCGGGGATCTTGGTTACTATTGAACCATCTGGGCGCATTATCAGTTCTAGTTTTGCTCTATAGCCTACAATTGAGGAATAGACTTTGGCCTTGTACAGCAGAGTGCCTGTAGTTTCTTCAGCATCGACAATTATTTTGTTATATGAAAGATCTTCAAGTCCTACGATGACTCGTTCTGAGCCGTTAATGATGAAGTACCCCCCAGGGTCCCTGGCGTCTTCGCCAAATTCCACAAGCTTGGACTCCGGCAGGTTATGCAGAATGCATGTATTGGACTTAACCATCACGGGCATATCACCTATGTGGATAAAGCGCGATTCCAGAATCTTGCCGTCTTCGACTACGCTACACTCCAGCATCACAGGTGATGCATAGGTCAAGTTACGAAGCCTTGCTTCCATTGGGGCAACATGTGTTATCGAGCCGTCAAGCTCCATTATTCTCGGCTGCTGAAGCTTGATCTTCCCCAGTTTG
>JBKPEN010000153.1:0-1593 GCA_046728425.1 Thermoproteota archaeon | reverse complement strand
TTCTTGGCTATGTGGCTGGATTGAAAAAGTGCAAGGCAATATTACCTGCGCTGCCACCAGAGCCTGGCACCGAAGTATATGAAGCGTCGGTTGAGGACCTTGCTGCCATTTTTGCACCCTCTGGACAACAGTGGGTAACGATAGGAACCCTACTTCGCAATACTGCAGTTAGTGCTCGAGTGGACGTCGACAAAGTCGTTTCGCGTCATCTTGCAGTGCTTGCCATGACTGGCATGGGCAAGAGCAATCTAGTCTCGCTTTTGGCTAAAGAAATTGCCAGAATAAACGGCACAATGGTGATTTTTGACTACCATGACGACTATTCTACGCTTGATATGGGGTCTAACAACATTAACCTGCTGGACGGAAGGATAAACCCACGACTTTTGTCTGCAGACAAGCTCGCAGAGGTCGTTGAGATTCAGGAGAATGCTTCTAACCAAATGCATGTACTTAGGATAGCGTTCACCGAAGAGGTCAAACAGCACAAGGGTGAGGACTTTTGGGATGCGCTCATGAACGCTGCATCAGAAGTTGGTGCCGACAAATCGTATCGGGAAGCAGCCGCCAAGGTAGTTGACAAGATCGACGATGCAAGGCGCAAGTTTCACAACATCCTGGATCCTGGTATGACAGATCCATTAGTGCTTCTCAAGAATTACAAGATAAACATTATCAATCTGGTAGAACTGACTGAGCGACAGGCTAACATTGCTGTGTCATTCTACCTTGAAGAGCTGCTGAACGACAGGAAAAAGGCAACGCGGCAAAAGAAGAGCGCAGCCAAATCGCAGCCGAGGTTTCCAGCCCCTGTGCTTGTGGCAATAGAGGAAGCGCATGTATTTATACCAAAGGACGAAGACACAGATACGAAATATTTCGCTTCCAAGGTTGCGCGTGAAGGTAGGAAATTTGGGCTTGGGCTAGTCATAGTGTCACAGCGCCCGAGGGGAATCGATGCTAACATCTTGAGCCAAATGGGCTCGCTGGCAGTAATGCGTATGATCCAGCAGGACGACCAGATGCATGTGTCTGCAGCAAGCGAAGCACTCAGCCGGGATCTTATTGATCAGCTGACCTCGTTAAACCCCGGCGAGGCAATATTTGCCGGTCAGTGGGTCAACCTACCGACCTTTGTAAAGGTAGACGAAGTCAAGGAGCGAAAGATAGGCGGCGACCAGAAGGCGGTAGAACAATGGAGCCAGCTGGCAGAATTGAAGCAACAGGTCGCCAAAGAATCATCTGAGTCATACATTCCATCCGGCTATATACAGGATTAGTAGTTGATGATCCTACCGAATACAAAATGTTAATCTCCCACATCTCTGACCTCCACCTGGGATATTCACAATTCAGCCTGGAGGAAAGGGAGGAAGATGTGTACCAGGCTTTTCATGAGGCAATAGATGTATCCATAAAGGAGAGAGTCCGGCTTGTCATTTTAGCTGGCGATCTATTTCATAATCCTCGCCCCTGCGGCAAGGCGATAATCACACTTGGTAACATACTGAAAAAACTGAAGGAAAAGCAGATCTCAGTAGTCTTTGTGCTGGGAGAACATGATATCAGCCGGCTTCGCGATGTGCCATTTGT
>JBKPEN010000002.1:0-4513 GCA_046728425.1 Thermoproteota archaeon | reverse complement strand
AAGGTAAACCCGGTGTTTTCAAAATTGACAGAGGGCAGAACCAATTACGGGGATAAGCCGTCATTTTCAATAGCTGTCAACCATCGCTCGACCTACACCGGCATCACCGATCAGGACAGAGCATTTACTATATTGAAGATGGCAGAAGTATGTAAGAATATCAACGATGGTGGCATAGAACAATTTGCCAGGAACTTTCGTGCGCCGGGTCATGTGCCGATACTTATAGCATCAAAGCATCTACTACACGACAGGATGGGTCACACTGAGCTATGCGTTTATCTGACACAGCTTGCAGACCTTATACCGGCAGTAGCCATTTGTGAGATGATGGACTCAACTACACATAGGTCGCTATCAATAGATGCTGGGCAAAAATATGCCGCAAGATTTGGTATCCCTCTAATTGATGCAAGCGAACTCAAAGCTAATGCCAGGATGGCATAACCAAGAATTGATTTATCTTGCAATAGTAGTCTCCGAGTTCAACAACGAAATAACATTCAAAATGCTAGAAGGGGCAAGGGATCATGCAGCCAATGTAAGCGCTGAGGTAAGCTATATCTTGTATGTGCCTGGCACCTTTGATATGCCACTTGCAGTTGAGCGATTGTTGAGAAAGAAAAATGTGGATGCCGTAGTCACACTTGGCGCTGTGATAAAAGGGGACACCCATCACGATGACATTGTGGCTGAAAATGCGGCACGACTGATAGCTGATCTATCACTAAAGTATGGCAAGCCGGTGACACTTGGTGTAGCGGGTCCTGGAATGACGATTGAGCAAGCAAGAACGCGAGCAAAGCTTGTGCCGACTAGAGCAGTCAATGCGGCAGTAAACATGGTTTTGCGGTTGAGAAAGCTACAAAAGGCAGTGGACGGAGGGATTGTAATAATAAATGATACAGCTGACAATAATTAGAATTGAAGGATATGGGCAATGGACTCTCACCCTTGGAAGTGACAGGGAAGCACAGCTTCAGATGCTGCAAGCGAGGATCTATCACGATGTACAAAGGCTATTCTCAGAAAGGGATAGCATCGTTTTCTTCAATAGGTTCGATGAATATTTCGCAATAACAAATGGACTTGATGCTAATGATCATCTACACATACAACATGAGCTTACAAAGCTATATGACAACATGTTAATGTCGATGACAATTGGCGCTGGCAAAACTGCATTTGAAGCAAACTTAAATGCCTATCGCACGAGAAAAGAGGGGAAGAGGATGCTTGAAGGCAACGCTGGAATTTTTGGCAATTTGCACCCTCGGACAGATGTAGCCCAAATAATGCATATCGATATTGATAGCTCAGCAAAAGTTGGTAACAGGTTATCCCCTTATGAACTGACGGTACTTGTAATGAAGATCTACAGTAGGCTTGCAGAAGAGTTACTGAAGCACAATTCGCTTGCGTTCTTTCTTGGCGGCGATAATATTATGGTAATTTCTAATGGCATGACAAAAGAGCAGGCTGACGAAGTGTTAAAGAGAGTGACTGACGGCATTGACATTAAGCTCAACTGCGGTATAGGGGTTGGCAAGACAGGCAGAAGAGCAGCAGAAGCCGCGACAAAGGCACTTGACACAATTAGAAACCTCCGCGAGGAAGGAAAAATACAAACAATATATGAAATACAATGTCCCTAGCAATAACAAATGTCAGCTTTCTTTTGGGCAGAGATCTTGACTATGTTGAGCGAGGCTACATTGAGATAGAAGGTGGCAAGATAAGCAGCACCTCTGCTGGTAGTTATGGGGGTTCTGGCAAGAAGCTGGATGCAAAGGGATTCATAGTCATACCAGGATTTATCAATGCACACATGCACATTGCTGACTCAATAGGAAAGGATATTGCCGCTGGCCAGCGGCTTGACGTACGTGTGCATCCTGTGTTCGGTGCTAAGAGTAAGATTCTGCAAAAGAGCCTGCCAGAGCATCTGAAGACCTTCATCAGGAATTCTGCAATTTTGATGATAAAAAAGGGAATAGTTGCATTTGCAGACTTTCGTGAAGATGGATTGGAGGGGATAAGGCTTCTAAGAGATGCAGTTAATGGTCTGCCGATAAAATGCATAACGCTTGGAAGGATAAATTATTACAGCAGCCCAACGGATACAGCTGGCCTGCCACCTGAAAGAAGAGAGCAGGCTAAACAGGTAATTGAGCTGGCAGATGGATTTGGAATAAGCGGCGCAAATGAAAATACTGATGCTACCCTTGCACAATACAGGCAGCTGGCAGGAAAAAAATTGGTTGCAATACATGCCGCCGAGTCAAAAGAGACAGTCAAATTTGCGAAGGAGCACACTGGCAGAAGCGAAGTATATAGGATAATGGAACATCTAAAGCCTGACTTTGTTGTCCATATGACAAATGCAACAGAAAACGAAATGTCGCTTGTCGCAAAAAGTGGGACTGGTGTCGTAATTTGCCCCAGGGCAAACGGTGTGCTTGGCACTGGCATCCCTAAGGTTGCCCAGATGCTCCGGCAAGGCTGCCTTGTAGCGATTGGAACAGACAATGTCATGCTAAATTCTCCAGATATCCTGAGAGAACTGGATTATACGTGGAAGGTGTCAAGGGCGACTGAAGGTGAGATGTTAAAAGCACAAGAAGTCTTGAAAATGTCAACTATAAACGCAGCACAAATTTTAAGACTCAATACTGGGTGCATAGAGACCGGCTGGGCCGCAGATCTAGTATTCATTGACAAAAAGCATGCCGACCTCTACCCAATACACGACCCATATGCTGCAATAGTCCACAGGCTAAGTCAAAGCTCGATCAGAGCAGTCATGATCGATGGGCGGTTCGTAGATTGAAGGTAATAATCAACAGTGCAATGACAGTTGATGGTAAGATCGCCACATCAAGCGGAGATTCAAAAATCTCTTCAAGAGAGGATCTTGTTAGAGTTCACAAGCTGCGCGCTTCTGTAGATGCCATAGTAGTAGGAATATCTACAATTTTAGCAGATAACCCACAGCTCACGGTAAGACTAGCAAAGGGTAAGAACCCCGCTAGGGTGATAGTCGACAGCAGAGGCAGAATTCCACTTGACTCTCAAATAATGCGTACTGCGTCTAGAGTTAAGACTATTGTAGCAGTAACGGATCAGGCACCCGAAGAAAAGATAACGAAACTGAGAGATATAGGCGCACAGGTGCTGGTGATAAGCGAAGGGAAAAAGGGAGAAAGTGCCGCTGTGCCCCACGGCGTCAACCTTAAACTGCTATTTCGCAAGCTGGAAAAGATTGGGCTGAGAAAAATATTGGTAGAGGGCGGAGGCGAGCTAAACTGGTCTCTTTTACATCTTTGGCTTGTAGACGAGCTCACAATAACAATTGCCCCTAAAATAGCAGGCGGTAGGCTAGCAACGACGCTTGTCGAGGGAGATGGATTTGATGAAATAGCCCAAAGTATCAAACTGCAGCTCAAGAAAATACAGCGGAAAAAGGGCGGCGAGCTTATACTGCACTACAAATTATGATTCAATAGTAGTAGTCTTTTTACATCTTGTTCTAATAATGCAACAGAAACAGTATCTAGACTTAAGACAGGCTTGCCAAAATCAACCTCAAATGTGATAGAAGCATGAATTGAGGTTGAGGATTTTAGGCAGAAAAAGTACATAATTTTTAAGGTCTTTCAATTATACTAATGTAGATGTTCTCAAACGAGCATACTCTGCACAGGTTTCTCATGGAAAAGGCTGAAGGGCAATTCCATGACAGGTACGAGAAAGCACTTGAGCAGGTAAGATCAGAGTTTGGTAGGACCTACACAATGGTGATTGGCGGAAGCGAGGTAACGACCTCAACTACAGTAAAGCATACTTCGCCTATCGACACAAGAATCGTGCTTGGATATATGCCAGTCGGAGGCGCCAGCCATGTTAGGAAAGCCATTGCAGCTGCAAAAGAGGCATTTGAGCGCTGGGGCAAAATAGACTACCGAGAGCGAGTAGGTGTATGCAGGGTTGCAGCAGACATCGTTGCCGAACGTAAATTTGAGCTAGCAGCGTGGGTCTCATATGAAAATGGCAAGAATCGTTACGAGGCAATGGCAGACATAGATGAGGCCATCGACTTTTTGCGCTACTATTCTGAAGAAATGGAAAGAAATAACGGCTTTGAAACGTTGATGAATAGCGCTCTGCCCAATGAAAAGAGTAGAAGCGCCATGAAACCCTATGGAATATGGGGAGTAATTGCTCCTTTTAACTTTCCTGCTGCTATTTTTGTAGGCATGAGCACCGGCGCAATACTTACCGGGAATACTGTAGTTGCCAAGCCCTCTAGCAATACTCCAATTATTGCGTGGAAGTTTGCAGAAATATTCAAGCAGGCAGGACTGCCCGATGGTGTGTTCAACCTAGTCGTTGGGCCAGGCGGCAAGATAGGGAATGAGCTTGTCCGCAACAAGGATGTTGCTGGCATTGTGTTCACCGGTTCTCGAGACACTGGTTTCAGCATAGCAAAAGAGTTTAGCAAGACAAAGCTCAA
>JBKPEN010000261.1:0-5563 GCA_046728425.1 Thermoproteota archaeon | reverse complement strand
GTCTCGTGGGCTCGGAGATGTGTATAAGAGACAGCACCATTCTTATCGCCTCTCCCGAAGTTGACCAAGCGGTAGAGGACATTCTAGTTGCGAGAAGAGTGTTTGCTGCGAGGATATCGACTGATGAGATCGAGCATCTGTCGCGCTACACTGGCGCTAAGCCGGTGCGTGTGATTGAAGACCTCAAGAGATCGGACATACTTGGTACCGCAGAACATATTCAGGAGGATGAGGATAATGACATAATCTACCTTGAGGGTGGCAGAGGCAAAAACATGGTCACTCTGATGGTTTCTGGAACTACAAAGGAGACGTCACTTGAACGGTGGAGAGCTGCGATCGATGGTGTTAATTCTGCAGAAGCAGCTCTAAACAAAGGTGTTGTGCCAGGAGGAGGCGCTGCTGAATTGCACATAATAGATAAGGTGAAGGGTCTCCGCCTCAAAGGGTTAGAACAGGTAGGACTTGAAGTTGTAGCCTCTGCACTTGAAAGCATCATGCGGCAAATACTAGCCAACGCCGGTTTTAATGGTCTTGAAAAGGTAATGGCAGCAAAGGCATCCCCTCCTGCATATGGCATAGATATCAATACAGGCGAGGCTATTGATATGTGGAAGACGGGTATAATAGACCCATTAATGGTCAAAACTATGGCACTGCAAGCATCAGGTGAAATTGCCAAGTCTGTCCTTAGGATTGACAGGAATCTTGCAGCAGAGGATCTCAGTCAGCAAGCCCTGTCCGAGACAAAAAGGTGACTTGGTTCGATGATTAGACACTGTGTAGAAGAATCCAATGTGGATGCTGATATGAATGTAATAGATCCAACTAAGATAAAACATGTAACAGTTGCTGCTGGCAGGATAGTTCTGATCTCTGGCTTGATAGACCCAGCATCACACCTAAACCTTGACTTTCCAGATCACAGAGCTATAATCTGTATCATTGCAGACAGGTTTGAAGTTGGGGCTAAAGTAAAGATGGACAGCGACGGCCTTATCTTTGCTACTGTTCCAAGATCCTTATACGAACATTATGGATATCTTGATTACACACAAAGACTCGTAGATATGATAACTGCAGTTAAGACAAATCAACAGAAAAAAGAACAAACGAGCAAGCAAAAAAGGAAGGCCGCAAGATCAAACAAGAAAGCATAGGGGGGAGGAGAAAATAAAAAATGATTACAATTAATTCGACAATTGGAAACATATATCATGATGAAAATCTGAGAAAGCGGTATGAAGAAATGTCATCTCAATCCCTATGTGAATCCATAAGGATAAACAGGATGGAAGCACAACGCGTTAGAATGCGCAAGACATCAAGTAAGGGAACAGATATCGCCCTTACCCTTGCACCAGGCACAAAGCTGAGGCATGGAGACGTCCTAATGGTTGCATATGACAAGATGATAACCATTGAACTTGAACCAGAGAACCTTGCGGTGATACAGGTCAAAAACAACATCCATGAGCATGATGATGATGCTATTCAAGTACCAGCCACAATTGGGCACGCAATAGGCAATCTCCATAGACCGATCAAGCTTGAGGGAAGAAAGATCTATTTCCCAATACAAACAGATTCAGAAATTGAGATGTTCAAAAAGATCTTTGGCCGGCTTTCAGATCATTTGGAGATAAGTCGTACCAAGATGGTCTTTGAACCGGAAGAAGGGATGGATGTACATGAGCACTGATGATGCTATCACGGATGCGGCGGCCGACTTGAGCATGATGCAGCTATCAGATTCTTTCTTTCCAACAGGCATGTATTCTATGTCCAACGGCCTCGAAGCCATCTTCTATAGTGGCAAGAAAATGAAATCAGAGGAGCTACGGGAGCTTGTCAAGACTTACCTTGAATACCAAATAGGCCCTGCAGACTGCACTGCACTTGGAAACGCCTACGAATATGCTTCGAGATCCAATCTTCCAAAGTTACTTGAAGTGGACAGGGCAATATTCTCAATGAAGCTTGTACAGGAGATTAGAGATGCATCAGTGAGATCTGGCACGCAGCTTGTGCGCTGTATACGATCGTTTTCTGACAACAAAATCCTCGGCCAATATGAAGATGCAATAAGAGGCGGCCAGGCTTTTGGGCCATACCCGGCGGCACTGGCAGTTGCCGCCAATGCGTTTTTAATCCCCAAGAGAAAGGCTGCACTTCTGATGCTCTATTCATTTTCTGTAAGTATAGTTGGCGCTGCCCTGCGGCTGGGAATGCTGCAGCATTTTGATGGCCAGAAGGTAATCGATGAGCTCAAGCCCACGATAGTCAAAGTGATAAAGGCAAATATCAATAGGCCAATTGAAGGGATTTGGCAATTTGCCCCCTCGATCGATATAGTACAAATATCTCATGAGAGGATGAATTCTAAAATGTTTATTACATAAGGTCGTTGTACACACTTATATAACGATCACTACAAAACGAATCTGATGACTGTAAATCGAATTCCACGGCTAGGGATTGGTGGTCCTGTAGGCTCTGGCAAGACGATGTTGATTGAAAAGGTTGTCCCTGTTTTGGCTGCTAAAGGTTACAATGCCGGTATTGTTTCAAATGATGTTGTATCAAGAGAAGACGCAGACAGAATGCGCAGCAATTTGGCAACGAAACAAGGAATTCTTGCAGAAGACTTAGTGATAGGCCTTGCTACAGGTGGCTGCCCTCACACTGCTGTCCGTGAAGACCCCTCAATGAATATATCTGTCATTGAAGAAATGGAATCAAAATACAACTATCTAGATCTGATAATAATTGAAAGTGGAGGTGATAATATTACTACTACCTTTAGTCCAGCATTGGCAGACTACTTTATTTACATAATCGACGTATCTGGAGGAGATAAATACCCTAGGAAAAGAGGTTTGGGTATTGAGACATGTGATCTTTTGGTCATAAATAAGATCGATCTGGCACCCCACGTTGGCGCTGACCTTGCAATTATGGAAAGAGATGCAAAAGAGGTTAGAGGAGATAAGCCATATGTTCTTGTAAACTGCAAGACAGGCCAAGGCATAGAGCAGGTGGCAGAGCATATTATTAGGGATATACTCTTTGAGTCTCCACCAAAAACTGTTGCCAAGACCTGAAAAAAGCGATGAAAGAAACTGAGCTAGAACACTACACTCCCAAGCTTGTTCCCCCAGAGGTACTTGCATACGGCTCGACCTTGGCTCAACTAGGTGTGGGTAAGGCAGGCAAGCTTGGAGCGCTTGTTCTGAGGCTTGAACAGGACAAGAGTAGCGGCAAGACTTCTGTAAAAGAGCAATACTCTCGTGTCCCACTTTATACCCAGCGTGCACTTTACCTTGAAGAGGGCCTACCAAACATGGCTTATATGTATATCATCTCCCCCTCAGGAGGGATGTTACAAGGTGATAGGTACAGGATGGACATAACTCTTCGAAACCATGCGTTTGCACACATTACAACACAGGGGGCGACGAGAATATACAGAATGGAAAGGAACTATGCCACGCAGATAGTGAATATAGATGTAGGCGAAGGTTGCTATTTTGAGTACATCCCTGATCAGGTGATCCCGTACCGGGACTCCAGATTCTATCAAGAAGCCAACCTCCATGTCCACGATAATGCAACATTACTTTACTCTGAGATTATAACACCTGGCAGAGTTGCAAGTGGAGAACATTTTGATTATGACATATGCTACATGAAGGCTATTGCAAAGGACCATAACGGTGGTCTAAAGTTTATAGATGTAGCAATGCTGGAACCCAAAAAGCGTGATATGAAGCGGTTTGGAGTTCTATCAAATTATGAAGTTGTAGGAAATATATACATTATTACGAAAAGCAAACTGCAGGAGATAAACAGTAGCGTAAATACCACTCTTAAGGCCATACCAAAGGTATATGGTGGAGCGACAATTCTACCAAGTAATTCAGGTGTAGGGATAAGGATGCTTGGAAATACTGCGAGCGATGTGCGATATGTGATTTATGAAGTCGTAAGGATTGCCAGAAGGATCATCTTGGATGCTCCTTTTAGCGGAATTAGAAAAGGATAATAACAATCATAATTTTTTACTATTGACTAACTCTACTATCTCCTGCTAGTTATCCAAAACTCCATGACTTTTACTCTGTGGTCTTTTTTTTCTTCTTGATGTTCATTAGCATGCCATCTTGTATCAAAAACACAATCGCAATCTTCGCACCAAGCGGTAACACTTTTGCGATGCTTGTCAAAGGCGTTCATGTCGATGACCCTAAAGCTACTATTCAAAATAGCCGTAATAAATATTATGTATCATCAGCTGACAACAATTACCGCATGAATCGCCTGGTTAGCAAAAGAAGACTGCTTTAGAAAATCAACCAGCTTCAAATAGCAATCAGGGCCCTCAAACGTTTTCTTTGTAAGCACACCTTCAAATATTGAAGCGTTTACAGTGATTGAGTCTGCTGTCATCAGCAATTGAAAATTCGGTTCTGCCATAGATAATGGTAAATTTGGTAATGAGAGTTTATTAGCTATTTGGACACATATTGTTTTGATAGGCCAAGTAGTAAATAATGAGATGTGTGTTTGAATTTGAATTGCCGCCCGGCTATTAATAAACCCGTGGCTTGGATGTCCAGGTTGCCGCTCTTCTTTGTTCTTCACTTAGAAAAAGTGAGATGGGGAGAGACAGATAGAGAGATGCACATGCGCTTGCTCCCAGCCTATTGTCAGCTATAGGATGATTGCGGGAGAGTGCTTACACACAGACCTCTTAACTGCAATCCTAGAAGTAGAATACCTATTGAAAATATATCTGTGCCCCTGCATTCTTGAAAGTATTTTTCGTTCTAATCACATAACTTAGAAACTACATAATTCTGAACCGCCTGCTTGATTTTATTCCTAGAATCAAAGAAGTAAAGACTATTGGCAGTACCTTAAAAAAGGGCAAGATATACCCCAAGTTTCAATGTTGGAAGGTACCCGACCATTGTTCCGGGCCGGCTCAATGGAGTTTCAGACTAGGCATCTGTTGGTCGTCGCCGTTCTGGCCCTAGCTTTTACTTCTGCCCTTTTTATGAGGTTTTACCCTGTAAAGTATGGCTATTACCTCAACGAATTCGATCCATATTTTGACTATCGGGCGACAAAGTTCATAGTCGACAACGGCCTGGACGCTTACTGGCAATGGCATGATACAATGTCATGGTATCCTGAAGGCAGAGATGTCCCCGGGACATCACAAGCAGTATTGCACATAACAGGAGCATACCTGTATCAAGTATTTGGAAGAGGTATGTCTCTTATGGATTTTACCATTGCATTTCCTGCAGTCATGGGCGCGCTGACAGTCATTGCGGTGTTTGCTCTTGTAAGAGTGCTTGGAGGAACAACTGCTGGGATGTTTTCTGCGTTGTTTATGGCGTTTAGCCCTGCCATCATTCAGAGAGGTAACCTTGGATGGTTCAAGTCAGAGCCATTAGGTCTATTCTTCGGCATACTTGCTATGTACTTATTCATATCTGCAATCAAGCACAAGGAGATCAAGTATGCTATTGCAAAAGCAATAGCAGGTGGATTG
>JBKPEN010000049.1:0-7258 GCA_046728425.1 Thermoproteota archaeon | reverse complement strand
ACAACATCTACGTCTTTAATGCTGTAAGCGTTTGAGCGCTGAAGCCTAACCATTATGGCAATCATCTTTGACCTAGTTTTTAACCATAGCTTGCTTGTCAAGACCAATAAGATTTTATTGAAAAGGAATGCTGCCTACTCTAACAATATGTCTACAATGAAGTACATTCAGCTTGAACCACAGGGTGAGGTTGCAATTCTAAGAATAAATAGACCAGAGGCACTCAACGCCATGAATGTGGACGTTATATCAGAGCTTTCAAAGATGATTGATATTCTTGCAGCTGACGACAGCATTAAAGCGATAGTCGTTACCGGCGCCGGTGAGCGCTCGTTCTGTGCAGGTGCAGACATTTCTTACATGGTCAACATCGATCCCATACAGGCAGAAAGATATGCCACTTCCGCTCAAGACGTAATAAACAGAATAGACCGGCTGGAAAAACCAGTCATTGCTGCAGTAAACGGCTTTGCCCTTGGCGGCGGATGCGAGCTTGCAATGGCCTGTGACATTAGGATCGCTTCAAGCAATGCCAAGATAGGACAACCTGAAGTAACAATAGGCATACCTCCTGGATGGGGGGGAACACAACGGCTGATGCGGCTCATAGGTCCAGCGAAGGCAAAGGAGCTAATATTCACGGGCAAAATGATAAATGCAGATGAGGCCTACCAGATAGGGCTTGTTAACAAAGTAATCAGCCTAGGACCTGATGATAAACTTCCTCGAGAAGTGCCCAAAGGTGACCCCGTAAAGGAAAAGGAAAGAGCGAGTGAAATAGCCAAGATACTAAACAAGAAGTTGATGGATGAGTGCATTGGACTTGCAAAGGAGATAGCGAAGAACAGTTTCGTTGCAGTAAAGGTTAGTAAGAAGTTGATAAACAGGGGAATGGACACAGATCTGGAGACAGGACTTAGACTTGAGATCTATGGTTGGGCACTCTGCTTTGCGCATGAAGACAGACAGAAAATGATGTCCGCTTTCCTCAACAAGGGCAAAAAGTAGAATTTATTATGCCAGAAGTCGGGCACCTTTGCTAGCCCGGCAAACAAACATCCTGCTCTCTACGCCCTTCTCTTTGAACCCTTTAGCCATGGCTGCGACTACCATCTTTGCATTTTTGTTTGTTTTCAGAAATGCTATCATGGAAGGCCCAGCACCGCTTATTGTGACTGCAAGCGCACCTGCAGAAAGGGCGTTCTGTTTGACTATATCGTAGCCGGGTATCAGGTGCTTTCTTGCTGACTCAATGATAGCATCGTCTATTCCTCTAGTTATTGTTTCCACATCCTTTAGTGCAAAGCCTGCAACTATTGTAGCTGCGCCAGAAATATTATGAACAACATCTTTGAGCGGCACCATCTTCGGAAGGACGCTCCTTGCCACCTCTGTCTTCTTCTTTGGCACTTCTATGCATGGGATCGCAACAACAAGGACCAGGTCTTTGGGAGGCTCTAGCCTTGTGAACTGCAGCCTGTTACTTGCAACACGGCAAATCACAAATCCACCAAGCAAAGAAGCAGAGACATTATCATAGTGCTTTGCGCCAGCACTTGCCACCTCACCTTCTGCAGCATATCCCACAAGCTTTTTTCTGTCAATCTTTAAGTCATAAAGTGCATTAAATGCCATGGCAGCAGCTGCCGCTGAAGCAGCGCTGCTGCCAACACCATAGCCAGAGGGCACACCTTTTGTGATCTTGATCTCTATGCTGTCACTGATCCCAAAATCCTGCATTATCTTTTTTACTACAAGGCCGGCAGAGTTTGATTCGGGTATTGATGGAATAGTTTGATCGCTGTTCTTGATAATTATTCTTCCGCCGCCAGTATGTGTTCTACTTGCTTTGACTTTGTCTTCAAGTGCATCTAGCGCAAGGCCAAACACATCGTATCCTGGTCCTAAGTTTGCAGTTGAGCATGGGGCGGCAGCACTACACGATTTCATAGTCACCTAAATGTCTTCCCCCTGACTAAGGGTTCGAGCAAGGGCGGCAGCTAGGTTGACCATGCCACTCATCGTGATGCTGGAAACGGCTATGAGGTTCTGGGCGAAGCCACCTTTGCTTATGCTGCGCGCCAGATCTTTACTTAAGAGAGAATACTCAGCATCTTTTTCGCTATTGAGAATATATTCAAGTGCCATAGTCGAGCCAGCCCACTCCATGATATTTTTTAGTTTGTCTATTACAAGATCGCGCTTTGTAAGCACATTTATCTGAGCCATTTTCAACCGCAATTTGACAGATAACGCAAGGAGCGATATAGACACAAAGTTGATCGGGGATGACACTAACATCCCATCAAAGGCAAATATCGTCGCCTTGTTGTCCGCATGGAGATTTACAGCAAAATATGGACCACTTGCTCGGAACGCGAAGAGCTCTATCTGGCCAGGGGTATCCACTATCAGGTAGTCTGGGTTGAGCTCATCCACCTCCTTCTGGATCTCATCCAACTTGGTGGCAATCATGTCACTTGCCATTATAAGTGAGCCATTGGGGCCAAGGCCGTAGCTCTCCATCAAAGTAGCGATGTCGACGTAATTGCGGACATCAATGTCTGGCTCATAAGGTAGGTTGACTGCGCCAGGGTCAAGATTAAGCGTAACTGGGTAAGCGCCATTATCTCTGTACCATTGGAGTAACCTAGAAGTAAGAAGGGATTTCCCAGACCCTGCAGTTCCTGTTATAAATATCGCCTTCATTGCCATCAGGAAACATGGTGCTGGTGTATATCTACTTTTTATAGACATACGTCGGCCACTTATCTTATCTCGGTGTTAGACATTGAAGCAGCTAAACCCTCTAAGCATGCGTAGATAGTCGTTCCTATTGAACAGGAACATGTGTATACTTATCTCCTTATCTTTTTCATTCTTTATTTATTATTCAAATTTCCATCTGCATCTGTCATAGAAAAAACAATGATAACTGATTGCTTTTCCTTGCTTAACTAGGGAAGCAGGAAGTCTTTTATCTGTTGTTTTCGCGCCTCTCACTGAGAGATCATGTATAATCTCAACAACAATGAAAGAAAGAATAATTCCAAAGTAGCAGTAGTAATAACAAAAACAGCAGGAAGGAGTGAAAGAAGAAGATCAGGAGGACCTAGAAAGAAATGACAATACTCCATAAACTATTATCATCATCATTAACAGGAAAAGCGTCAGTAATAATGCTGCTGATGATGGTTGCGGGTGTTTTCTTTGCAGTGCCGTCAGTGATGGCTCAACAAATACCATTAACACCACAAGAGCTAGAGCAGCAAAATCGGCTCCAAAATGTAATAGCTGCCACAACTAAAAACTTAGTGAACGGACAAAAACAGGTAGATGGAATTGTATATACTCCAAGATGGTCAAACCCTGTCGTCTGGGTCGAACCTGAAACATTATCTGTACTCTTTGTATATTGTCTACCTGGTGAATTTGCAGACTCTGGGCAAGGATTATTGGGTGGCTCAGATCTAGAAGTCTTGGAATCTTATTCACTAGCTGTAACTAATGACCTTATGGTGTGGTTCATGGTTGTGGAAAATGAGAATGAAAATATCAGACTTCCAGCTGCAGTAGGTGTAATATGTACATCAGATGCAAATGATGCTCAGGCACGTGTGTTAAGCCCACAAGAACAGCAGGAGATAAACAACATAATCCAGCAGTTTATCACCATACAAAATACCCAGGTAACTAACATTGAAAATATAATTAACATAATAAACAATGTCACGACAAATGGAACCACTACTGGACCAGTAACACAACCACCAACTAACGAGACAGGAGGAACGCTACCATCAACTAACGAGACAGTAACACTACCATCAACTAACGAGACAGGAGGAGGAACACCAACCGAGTGTCCCCCAGGTTCAGTTTTCAACGCAACATCAGGACAATGCGAGTTTCTACAAATCTTCCCTGAAGAACCAGGAATATCGCCACGACAAGTACCAGAAGAAGGAGATACAGGAGGTGGGCCACAAGGAGGACCAATAGACGGACCACCATCTGGTGACGATACAGGAGAATAGCCGCCTTAGGCGACCCTAGTGCACGTCGATAGCCTCTTCTTTCCCTTTTTCTTTATGTTTTATTGTCAGAACTAATAAAAAAGTAGAGTAAGTGAAAAAGTAGTACAAATTGATTGATCTTACCACCGAAACAGAAAGGCAAACGCTTAGAGATGGTATGAGCTTGGATTTTGTGTCCTCTACTCAATGGATCAATTGACTCTGTATTAAGAGTATCAACAGATGCAGGACAGACGTTTGATCCTATAGTGATACTTGGTACTAATGAACAATAACATCTATTGATGGCGAGCTAACAGAGAAAAGTAAACAAGAAAATTACATTATCAAACGAAAATTAGCGAGAAAGAAAAGGAGATCGAAACCGCTACAAAAGAAGCTCAAGAGACTAAGAAAATGCTTGATGAGTTGAGAGCAAAGCAACAAGAAGGATTTAAAGAAATGCAAGAGGAGATTGAAAGTTTATGCAAATTAGCCCTGAAGCAATAGTTCAGAGTTATAGAACAGTAAGTAGCAGCCAATCCTCCACCCTATATCAAAGACGCACGAAAAAAGACTATTCAAGAAGTGTTTTTAGAACTCCAAGAGAGAGGCTGTACGACTTTAGCGTTTTAGTAGTATAGTCTGGGTCCGGATTATTCGTTACTTATTTTACATCATTAACGGCCAATTCACGCGATACATCTTCTTCTAACTGTTGAGAATAGAAACTCTCTAGCGTGGTTGAAGTTTACAGTACCCCTAATCTTTTTCATTCTCCGCCCGGTTACTCATAATCTGATTCTGGAATGACTGATTAAGAATAATAAGAAAATGCTAATAATAACACAGATTCAGATTCTGTAGTGGCAACCAACAATGACGACCTTTTAAGACAACTAATCGAAGTATAAAACTCCCACGATGTTGAAAAAGTCGTCTCGCTACTAACAGATGATGTTGTCATAGAAGACATACCACTGGGAGTAGTCATGAAGGGAAAAGATGGTGTGAGACAGGGTTACGCTAGTTTTCTCAAACTAACTAGTGATTTCAAAATATAGCTAAAATCTTGGATTACTACCGATAAATCGTTTGCTTTACAAGCAATCTTTACTGAGACACAAAAGGGAGGCCTTCCCGGTCTGCCTGCAACAGGGAAGAGTTTCTCTAATAGGGTATGTAGCTTTGGAGAATGAAAACGGCCAAATGAAACGAAGAAGGGATTATTGGGATTTAGCAAGCATGATATGGGCTAGATATCAACCAGGTACTGATAGAAGCCTTTTACTTTGAGGAGATTTCAGCAACAGTTAGCAGGTATCGCTACCATTTGATTATGAAGGAATATAGGGAGCCAAAGGATCAGCACTAACAGCAGTTCTGCAATGGTTGACTCGACTAGCCAATTTTGAAGTATTTTTCTCAAGTCAGCTACTAGTAGCAGTAGAGTAGACTCTTGTTGGAATGTAATGTTAAAAAGATTAGAGAAGAAAAAGCATCAAATGCACGAGAAAAATATCTTTTATCTCTTTTACTGTCTCTCTATCTATAAAACGTTAAACGTCTTATTCTGACCTTGTCTTTTATACTTATGAAAAAAGCATATTATTATTGCTATCTCATTCTTGCACATTTGATGATCTTTACAGAGTCCTTATTTCAGAAGCAGTTTTTGTAATCATATACTTCTTCTCATCATGAGCTATACATTGTGGTGATGGTAAACTTACTTATCGAAGCAATCCTGTAATAACAGCGACTGACATTGACACAATCGATCAGTCCCGAATTTGTCTCATCTATGAACAATGGCCGGAGCACTCCAAACAAGCGACAGATCTAAAACCCAAGATGAACACGTCTCATAAGCTATAGCATACAATCCTAGCTTCAATGATGTCTGAGTGGTTGCTGTTGATCGCGTATACATATACACATCATACCTCGCAATGGATGTAATTGATCTGCTAAAATCGGGTTTGCATTAAAATTGTGCATAAACAGCCTAAAAGGATTATACATTCCTTATTATAGTACTGGCTTGTATCAATGGCAGAGTTATAGTAATTGAACTGGCGACTTGTTGCCATACCTGCAAGCGTGGTACCGTTTATTATCCTGATGATTACTACTAATGTCTCTCCTCAGGACGTTCTTGCTGTAGGACTTGTCCCCTTTCTGGCCGCAGCTGCCGCGGCGATCACCAAAATGCTGCTGCAGGCACTACGATTCAAGTACTTTATCAGACATTTTCTTGGTTACGACGTTGCGTCAACAGGCCAGACTGTTGCTGCTAGACTAGCCGGCGAATTCGTTACCCAGACTACTCCATCTTATGTAGGTGGAGAATTCGTCAGAATAGCATGGTTGTCAAGAAATGGCGTTCCGGCAGGCAAGGCCGCGTGGGTAACGACCATGGAGATAATTGCTGATGTATTCGTTGGCTCGGTGCTGGCATTTATAGCCGGCGCGCTGGCCATTTACCGAGGTGGAAGCGTTATTGGACTGGCCGTAATTCTAGTAACAATCCCAACCTTGGGAATATGGTTGGGGCTTATCCTCTTTTCTGCCAAACGAACTCTTCGCCTTCCCTCGTTCTCTCAGAAGCTACTGGAAAGGTTCTTGTCAAAAAAAAAGGCCGAGAATCTGATCAATGCATCTAACACTGCTATTGCAGACCTCTGCAATATGAGCCGGGAAATTTTCAACTCCAAAAAATCAATCAGGACATTTGCGGTTGGAATAGCAATAACCGTTATTGCATTTATCTTTCAGGGTGTGTCATTCATGGTGCTTGCCAATGCAAATGCAACCGAGCCCCGAATCGGCTTATTTGACTCATTGATGGCTACATCAGCATCAACGGCAGTGGCAAATCTGCCAATAACGATAGGGGGCTCGGGCCTTGCCGAACTTGGCATTTGGGCATATCTTGCAAATCTAAACGGCATACCCAACCTAGAGGAGGTGATCACGGACTCACAATTGAACGTGATTATTGCATGGAGGATAGCCACTTACCATGTGCCACTCGTCCTTTGTTGGATCGCTCTCATGAAGATCACTGTACACAGGATTCCGCCGCCAGGCATCAGGCAGCCAATCGCAGGAAATCAAGACAAAAAGCCAGAGAATGATAGTAGCCCTACAAAATAGGGTAAGAGCTGGCCATAAGGATCGCCTGAAGTTTCCTTGCAAGATAACAGATCTCAAAGGCTTCCTAAAACACTATAGTGTGA
>JBKPEN010000047.1:0-5028 GCA_046728425.1 Thermoproteota archaeon | reverse complement strand
GTTAGGCCGCAGAGCTGTATTGCCTTTCCCTTCCATACGACTGCATCCATAGACCGCTAAATACCAAGGTACTTGTTAGTCCTGCCGCTACTAGGACCTGTTCCACTGGAAGTCGCATTACGACTCCGATAACAAAGGGAATAGCAGCACCTATTGCACTCATAGGCAGCCATTTTGTTGCGGCCAGCCTCGCTCTATCTAATTTTTTTTCGGGTTCGTTTTGCATCTCTCTGATTTACCCCTTGCAACAGTATCTTTACATAAACAGTACTTAAGGTATGCGGATCATAGAAAAAATAATCAATATCCTTTTTGGTACCAGAAAAAATTAGAGCTCAAACACTTCAGTAGACAATAACAAGAATAGCTATGGCTGTTTGCATGAAAACAAAATAGCATGTATGATAGATGTTTGCTCCCTTCACGGTTCAGCTGGTTTTGGCACCCGTCGTCTGTATATATAGATAAAATGAAATGGTCCAAGCTTTAGCCTATGACAATCATCGTAATTGTGGGTCATCGAACCATCATGGCTAGCAAGAGGTTGTATATATCTCAGTATTAGGCGCTATAGCATGAGCAACCTTCCTACGTAGGAGACTAGATAGAAGGTTTTTTCTCCTATGACAGCATAAAAGATCATCTACAGCAAAGGGAGGCAAAATGAAATGGCAAACAAGAGTGAGAGGAAGGAGCATTTTATTCAAATTCCCATAGGTTCTGTATCGCTTTCAGGGGACTTGACTATTATAGAGAAATCGCCAGGGATAGTGCTATTTGCCCATGGAAGTGGAAGCAGCAGACACAGTAGGAGAAATAGATATGTGGCCAGTGTATTGCAGGATGCTGGTCTTGATACATTACTTTTTGACTTACTTACAGAAGAGGAAGAGGTAATCGATGAGCAAACAAGGCACCTAAGGTTTGACATAGAATTGCTCACTACCAGGCTAGTGGCTGTAACTGACTGGCTGGTTCAGAACCCTACTGTTAGCAATAACCTGAATATAGCCTACTTTGGAGCCAGCACAGGAGCAGCAGCTGCATTGGCTGCTGCAGCTAAAAGAGCAGAGATTATCAAAGCAGTTGTTTCCCGTGGAGGGAGACCGGACTTGGCGGACCCTTATCTGAGTCAGGTGAAAGCACCAACTCTTCTTATTGTAGGCGGATTTGATACGCCTGTTATAAAGATGAACCAAGAAGCATTTGACAAACTACAACAATTGTCTGCCGAAAAAGGCGAAAAAGAACTTGTAGTTATCCCTGAGGCATCCCACCTATTTGAAGAATCAGGCAAACTTGAACTGGTAGCACAATTTGCAAGTGAATGGTTTGCTAGGTTTCTTACTTAGCCCTAACAAATGGCAGTAAGAAAGCCTTAAGATGACTGCAAAGTTTGAAAAGGGGTATCGGATTATTTACTGGCAATCAATCAACAAACAAGTACAAATTGATAATTAATCCACAGAGTTCAATTAATTTAGTTTTTATGATTTGTGGGCACATACTATAGCTTTTTAGAGCCGTTGAAAGCAAAGAAAGATCAGTAGGCGCGAACGACTTTGAATCAGTGGCAAGCTATTGGGAGAAGGGCTGTAAATTACTATACATATAATTTTTACCTATCCTTTACAGCAAGCATGCTTGTTTTCACACTTGCAATAATCTGGCTCTCTCAAGCATAACGAGCATATTCTAATACCACATCCTACACAGGTGCCGTCAGATATGTTGCACGCCCAATGCTTGCAGCTCACACTAGAATAAAATAACATACAATTAGATTAATTTTTCTTATGCAAAAAATTGTATTGCATAAGCTTGCTAATTGCGAATATTTGTGGCTCTATTCTGTAGTGCAATAGACTAAGGAAATAGGATAATTTTCTACTGGCCTAGATACTGTTTCCAGGAGTTACTGTGAGGCTATGGTATAGCTAGCGAGATGGATTTGTATTACATGTTTGAATATAATGAACACAAACCAATTACGTACTTTCTCCTAAGGTTCTCGTTACGGTCCTTGTCATGCCTATGGTGACAAATCTTTCGTTTAGAATTTCCTTCAGGACATCTGATCGTGAGCATATACCTATGAGCCTGCCATCATTTTTAACTACCGGAAGCATCATTATGCCATTTTTATCCATTATATCAATTATTTCATTTGAGTCTGTGTCTTCCTTGACTGAAAACGGGCGCGGAGACATTATTTCTTTAGCAATTATTCTAGTCAAATCTCCACCATTTCTTATGGCACGCAGGATATCAATTGTCGTGACTACCCCTAGCAACTTTCCATCATCTTTACTAATTATCGGCATGCCATTTATTGCGCCGAGAACTATTCTGGTGGCAACTTCTATTGCACTTACGTTTTCTATTGCAGCTACGATATCAACAGACATCAAATCTGAGGCTTTCATGTGTCCTTCATTTAATGATGGATGCAACAATGCATAAGAAGGTAGCAGAAGCAGGAGCGTTCAAATCTCCCTCTAAATCCAACCCTGCAAACCATATGGATATACCCGTAAAGATTTCTTCTGAGAGCTGTTAAGAATCCAAGTTTCTGGGAGGTTGGAAAAATATAAGGTTATCTTTACTATTATTTTGAAGAATTATTTTGTCAACTTCTTTTTTATTTCATCTTCAAACCATATTATGTAATGCCTTTTTGTCTTTCTAATCTCAATGGCATCAAACGCAAGTTCTCTAACTAACTTCTTGACAGTATTCCAGTGCTTTCGCATCAGGTTGTTGCCTATGTAACTAGGATAGTCATCAATCAACTCCAAGGGTAGTCGAGTTAGCGCCCAAACATCGCAAGCTCTTTCACCACTGGGTATTTGAAGTTCTTCCTTTTTTCTTGATTGAAGCAAATGTGTAAATTCATGTGCTATGGTAAAGTTCCTCTCATTAGGTTGTAGACTTATTTTTATCGGCTTATCTGTAGAGGTTCTAGAACACCAACAACTACCTCTGGCCCAACCACGAGGTGCTATCCATCCTACTAGTACAAGCTCGCCATGGAGCTCTGGAAAATATTTGAAAACATTAATTATTCTATGTTTGAACTCGCTAGTGAAGTTGGCATTCGCTTTCTTTGTAAATGTCAGTCGTCCCCCGCCATAATTCAAAAGATTAGTTTGCATTTGTATATCCTCTACCAAGTCCAGGCGAGCTATTTATGAAATTTATCCTTCTAGCCATTTTCCAAAAGAAGAAGAACATCAAGAGAAAAATGGAGTGATAAAATAGCCCAATAAATCAATAGAAATAGAATGAGAAGTTTTGCCTAAAGAAGTCAATTCAAGGTCCAATTAATAATACTTTATTATTATCATCGATACGTTAAATGTGGATGTAGATGTAGGTCTTTCTCTTGACACGAACATCAGATTCTCATTGAGAGTACGTGCTAGAACGAACAAGGAAGTTTTAGCAGGACGGATAGGAGTATGAGTATTGCTTTATTCAAAGAAGCCTTGCAGTTCCTTTTCATTTTTCCCTAATATGCGCATATCTTGCTAATGTCATCATCACCATTTTTCAATGCTATGGCGTATTGGTCAAATACCTATGGTGTAGTTCTGAGAACTCCTCTTCACAAAGGAAGCGAGAAAGAGTATCTTCACATCAAGCCAGAAACTTCTGCATCAAATCCACGGTAAGAGTATAACGCTTAATGCTGTTAGGCCACTAATTTTATACATGAAGCCTATTTTTGAGGCAGAGTTAACCCCTGTTCTTAAAGCTGAGGAGGTGTTGAAGCTAGCACAGCTTGCCGAAGAAGCTGGTGTCGATAGACTTGGAATATCTGATGTAATCTTTTATCCAGATACCTACGAATTACAGGCATTATGTGCATTTGTCACCAAGCGTATAAGAATAGGGAGTCTTGTAACCAATCCTTATACAAGACACCCTGCGGTAATTGCTGCAGCGGCATCAACACTAGATGAAATATCAAATGGGAGAGCGTTCCTAGGGATAGGAGCAGGTGCAGGCATTGGAAAGCTCGGAGTGGTAAGATCCCCTCCAGCTCCAACAATTAGAGAAGCTGTCCATATTATTAGAGAGCTGTTGGATGGAAGAGAGGTTAATTACCAAGGCAATACTTATCAACTATCTGGCAAAGATTCAAGACTAGAATTTCCACCAAGGCATACTGTTCCTATTGTTATAGGAACCCGAAGTCCAAGGATTGCAAAGTTAGCTGGCGAATTAGCAGACATAATTGTGATTGGAGCCAGATATATTTCTGACCAACAGATCACAAACTATCTTCAATGGATTTCAGAAGGTGCAGCCAGTGCCAGAAGAGACATCGATAGTATAGAGATTGCACCACGCTTAACCATATGTGCTTCAGAGGACCGCGAATTAGCGAGGCAAAGTGTGAAGCTGTATGCAGCGTATTACTTGGCACTGCTTAGGCCGCAGGATATGGTAATAGAAGAGGCAAAACTACAGAAAATCATTGACGCGGTAACCAGAGTCAAAGGCTGGTACTTCTCACCAAACGTTGAGTATCCCAAAGAGATAGACAACCTAGTAGATGAAGAAATCGTTGATAAATTTGCTGTTGCTGGAACGCCAGAAGATTGCATTAAGAAGATAAGGAACATGCTAACAAGATATGGATTTAGAAGTATAAGTTTGAATGTGTCAGCTGTAAGAAGAGAGAAGATCTTTGATGGGATGGCAGAAACAATCAAGTCAATTGGAGATATAATTCAAGGATTGAAAAGAGGATGATTGATATATAGATAGATCAGGTCGAATTGAAAGATGCCAATCTACAGGGCTTTATCAGGCTACTTCCTACTATGATGTTAATATTTGATTTTTGAAACCTTTTTTTAATTAATATATTCTTAGGCTTTTGACCGCATAGTGTTGAGCGTGGGAGCAGGAACAATGAAGAGTGGACAGCAGAGATTAGAGCTGCGGCTATTAGATACAACAGCCTCATTCTCTGCCAATCATAGAGCAGATAGAGCATGTCTGTACCTACTTTCGACA
>JBKPEN010000162.1:0-9528 GCA_046728425.1 Thermoproteota archaeon | reverse complement strand
AGGAGGTATGAAAAACTTGCCCAAGGGTTAATTGCTCAGATACACACTGCGAAAGATGCGTTCTCATAATCCTGGATTATTGACCGAGTAAAAATAGCTATTCACAAATATTCATTTTTTAGTTTTCATAGTCTGGATCATAGAAATGGAAAAGTGTTTACAGATCTATGATTTCTTATATTTCATGGCTACTGCCGATGTAGTGTTTGACAATTATTCATTAATGCTTACACACTAACCAACAACAATCGATATCATTCTTCTCTCCGGGCATGTATAGCTATGGTTAATAGTTTACTTTCGTTAAGATACGATTGACATGTCCATTTTTTAAACTCGTGTAGCGCTATATGTACGCTTGAGGTATCCACTACATTCTTACGTGTACATTAGCCAATAGGTGGTACGCATATGACGTCAAGCCCAGATAAGTTTAATGTCAAAACCCTAGAGGACTCAGTAAAATTTTATTTGCCAAGAGTTGAAGGCTATTTAGAAATAGTACGAGGTATGGCATCTAGGTACGGTGGTATGTCACTAATAGAGTTTGATGGTTACTTTGAAGGCAAATTTGAGCCAATCAAATATACTAAAGTAGAAATCCACATCAATGATATTGACGAACAATGCATGACGAAAGCTGCTAATGATATTCGCATTGCACTCAAGCAAAAAAGCCTTGCCTTTGAATTTAACAACAAGTTAATTCTTGTGAGTGAACCATGACTTTCAGGAAATTATTCCTTGCATGATCGCTTCTCTAATAAAAAGGAACTAAAGCAATCATTAACTCAGTTGAGATGAGCCAAGCAAGAATGTATGACATCAAGTCGATAAAAGGTGTAAGAAAGTGCATGCTATAACCTTTGAGCAGAAAAACTCATTTCTAAATGCAATGAGACTCCAAATATTACGTTTTACTTCCTTCTCAAGACAAGTCGAATTGTCTTTGAAAGTATGCTATTTCCTGTTCCTTTAGCTATAGTCGGAGCGACAACTGCAAACAGTATACCAAGACCAGTTGCAGTAGATGTTAGCCATGTAACATAATTATTCACACTCCATAATTGCCCTGACCAAATTTCTGTTAGGATACGAATCGCTATTGTAAATAGACCCTGTCCTGTGCCGACCATGACCAACAGCTTGCCTAGATTGACCCTATTTGCTGCAAAAAATCCTGCTCCAAACAATACAGTAATTCCTCCAAGCTGAGCCAATAATGCAAGGACATTATCGCCTATTGGCATTATCAGATATTGCCAAAGGTCCCTTAGACTAGCTATTGCAGCAATTTGGTCTCCTATTTGGTCTCGTATCAGATAATAAATCGCATAGTTTGCCTTGTAACCTGAAGATATGAACAAGATGCCTGATACAAATGCAATAGCAGCTGCTGCTCTATTCCTTGTTGTACTATATCTTATGGTTTCAAATCGATCATACGATGAACTTGGCGTAACCTTGCGCTGGGGGAGGTATCCAATTGCTGTTAATACGTCTTTCATCTTCGAATAGGTATAATTTGCTCGTACCTCAAAGGCAGTTATCCTCAGTTGAATTCTTCCTTTCCTGTCTACTGATTCAGCGAGAGTTTTGGGGATGTAGTATTTGTTAAGAACGATAAACCCCTTCTTTACGAGCAAATAGTCTTCAAGTATTGAGCGTAAAAAGCCCACTTTCTTGCCGTCAGCGGCGTATACAGGTCGGTTTATAAGCTGAGACCAGTCGGAGAAGGGGTCATGGTCTGACATTTTAAGAATAATTAAGCATATCCGCTGTATTAACATTCAACTTTTAGTCTTTCTCAATGAGAAAAATCAAGCAAAACCTCTATTGAATGAGGTGTATCTTTAAGACGGTAATATATAGTTGTACATCGATACGGCGACGATTGCCGTTCCCTAACGTGACACGTTAAATTAAAAGTCTAAGTTGATGGTAACTAGGTTATTTATACGAACATTTTGAGACAATATCGTATTAACAGGTCAGCAGTGAAGCATTCTATAGAAGGGCATAGAGTATAGTTAAATATATAGCGGACTACATGGTCAGACTTGAAGGGAAGCTAATAATATTAATGTCACAAAGATTTGACTCCAAAAAAGCCAAAGTCGACATCAACCGGGTTGAACAACAATCTACTGAGGTTTCGACAGCATTGCAGTTTTTCCGTACGAAAACCATAAAAAATGAAGAGGATGGTTTTGGTGGCAATGCAGGCTTTACCTCCTATATGGCCTACTACTTCTCATCGCTTTGGTTCATTTCAAGTCTGTTGCAGCTGAAAGTCATCTTTAGTTTCTTTATTCACATTGTGGATTCAAATCCCATTAGACTGCCTAAGAGGGCAGGGATCGTATCACTTTGGGTGCCGTTTTTGTTTGTTATTATTTTGTTGGCCAATTTACCCATAGGTGCTGCAGGACAAGAGGATACGGATGAAGAGGAAACTGATGGTGGTGATGGTGGTGATGAAGAGGAAACTGATGGTGGTGATGAAGAGGAAGCTCCAGCGCAACCTCCAGCTCCAGCGCAACCTGAAGTTGACCCACTTAGAATACCAGCAGACGATCAGCCTCATGCAGTAAGGGATCCAGATCTCAGAATTGAAGAGGTTGTTTCAGGTTTGAAGAGACCAACAGCGATGGCGTTTCTAGGTGACAATGACATCATAGTGACTGAGAAGGACAATGGCACCGTCCGTAGGGTAATTGACGGTGTACTTCAAGCTGAGCCTCTAGTCGACGTTGCTGTTGCAAACGATAATGGTACTAACGAAAGAGGCTTGCTTGGAATGGCTGTGGCAAAGCAAAGTGAAACTACTACCTATGTCTTAATTTATTATACCGAGTCTGGAGGAGGCCAAGATGGGGACGATGCTGATGGAATAGTTCCAACTGGCAACCGTCTCTACAGATACGAGTTGGTGGAGGATCCTGACTCCGGCTCAGCCCAACTTATAAACCCCAAGCTATTATTGGACCTTCCCGCAAGACCAGGTCCTCGTTATAACGCTGGCCCGATGTTAGTTAGTCAAAATCAGAATGGTACAATCATCTACCTTATGATAGGAGATCTGGATCATCATACGAGTCAAAGCGAAAATTATGAGGATGGCCCACCACCGGATGGAACAGGCGGCATAATGGCAATTGACATTGAAGGCAATCCCTTACCTAATCCTGTACTTTTGGGGCAGGCCAATACTGAGGAAGAGAATGGCGGTGAAGAGAACAGCGGTGAAGATACTGGATGGTTACCCTATTATTTTGCATATGGTTTACGAAACGGCTTTGGCATGGCCTTTGACCCCGTTACAGGATATATATGGGATACAGAAAATGGGCCTGATTGGTTTGATGAGATTAACCTCGTGCTGCCGGGATTTAACAGTGGTTGGGCGACTATACAAGGACCCTCTTCAAGACCAGAGAACGAGGGGGCTGACGTAGAAGACCTAGAGGACTTTGGCGGAAGAGGAGTCTATAGAGAGCCTGAATTTGCATGGCAAAACACAGTAGGTGTGACGGCTATCAATTTCTTAAATTCCACAGCGTTAGGGGAGGAGTATGCAAATGACATGTTTGTAGCAGATATAAACAATGGCAGGTTATATCATTTTGATCTAAACCAAGATAGAACAGGTCTACTGCTCGAAGCGCCACTTGATGACAAAGTAGCCGATACCGTTCCAGAGCTGGATAGTGTAATATTTGGTACAGGATTTAGAAGTATTTCAGATATTGAAGTTGGACCTGATGGTTACTTGTACCTATTGTTATTTGGGCCGGGAAAAATAATGAGAATAGCTCCTGCTTCGGCAGAGGATTGAAGGTGGTACGGGGAGAGTAATGAGCTGTAGGTGCTTTCTATGTTATTAGCAGGAAATCTCCCATGGTCCTTATAAGTTTCGCAGCTTAACTGCCATCTTGTGTTTTTTTATTTGTTCTTTTCCTTCTTATTTTTGAATTATCGTGACCACTAAAGATTGGATTATCTTCTACATTATAAATATCCTGGAAACCCTTACTTCGCACCTCTAAGGCCCATATCGCCATACTCTCTCTTATTGTCAAAAGATGGGTTCAACTCTCTAGATAGGAGCTAGATAACTGAACCACCAGATGCTATAATCCTGATCATGCTGGCAACGAAAAATTGCATTTCAATAGTAATTCATCTAAAGTGTTTGGCAGATCTCAGACGAAGCAAAAATTGTTTAATACAAGTCTCAGGTTATCAAAGCATTATGCCAGGAGCATATGTTATGGTTAACACACTTCCAGGAATGGAAAAGCCAGTCCTTGACAGGATAGCTCAGATACCCGGCGTCGTATCAGTCGAGGGCGTGTACGCCGAATTTGATCTTATAGTCAGGGTGAACGTTCCATTGGGCAATACAGTAGAGGTTGTAATCAATGAGATTAGAAAAATTCAAGGCATAAAGTCAACAAGGACTATCTCATCCATTGATAGTGAACGTAGTAGCGGCATTGGAATGGATCACCTTGGGCCACCATCTGACTAAAATCTAACCATTACTGGTAGTCATGCAATGGTTTATCTCTGTGCATGTTTATCTTCATTCGTAACTGTTTTTTGTGTCTAGAAAGTATGTGCTTGTTGGCACATTGATCATGCATGATTCCTATTTCACAAAACTCACATGAGGTGACAAATTCTATCTTGTCAAAACTGTTTTCACAGTAACTGCACTTTTCTGCTTCGAGATCGTAACTCGACATGGGCTTGAGCCATGGGTCGCGCCAGAGAAGCGCCATTTATATATCTCTACAACATATCGAAGTGGCTATTTTTGTGTTTACTTTTGCTTGTCAATCATCTCATACATGCGGTTATACGATTGCTGTAGGTCCTGGCTCTTTTGCATATTAAACCTAAGTTTGTGGAGCTCAGCCCTTAGTTCAGTACTGTCGGTTGTAATTGCACGCCTTGCAAGCGCCGCAGCCTCTTCAAGATATCGACGGATGTATTTCTTGGCATACACATTCTCAGCGATCAGAGCAATGATAAGGTCAGGTTCTTCTGTAAGTATGCTTTCTGCAATAAGCGACTGGAGACGAAACGTGGTTCCTGATACCTGCTTTAATATCGAAATATCACTTGATAACATCAGCCTTGAGAAAACTATATTTGCGAAGTAAGTTAATCCAAGCACTATCGCTATTGATTTGTCATGCTGCTTTGCATTCTGCAATACTATCACGTTGGCGTTTTGAAATATTTTCTTTGCTATGTTTACTTCGATTTTCTGATTCCTAACAGGAACAAGAAGCATCCGAGCCTCGATTTCTTTGCTTGCTCCGGGGCCAAACATTGGATGAATACAGAGCGGTTGAATGTTATCCGGAATCTTCTTCAAAGCTGCAAAGGTCTTCTTTTTAAGGGACGAAATTTCTGCAATGATAGCCCCATCCTTCATATTTCTTGTAGATTCTTTTATGGCTTGTGGCGTCTGTTGCACTGGAACACAGACAAATACCAAGTCTGCATCCTGGACACACTTCAAAAGGCTCTCTTCAACTTTAACCTTGTTAGAGGCTTTTGATAATTTTTTTTGGTTAGTATCATATGCTGAAACAGACATACCCCGCTGAGCAAAATAACTGGCGAACCAAGTGCCCATTTTTCCTGCGGCGCCTACAATTGCCACTTGCTGCAATTTAAACATCCTCTCTTATGACTGAGGCCATTACATCTAGCGCTTTTTCTAGCATCTTTTCCGGCTGACAAGCAGATATCCTGACGAATCGCTTATATGAATCCCCAAACCCACTACCCGGCGCTATGGCTACTCCTTTTTCAAGCAACTTTTCAATTATCGCCAAATCGTCTCCCCTTGGCAACTCAGGATAAGCGTACATAGCACCGTCAGGCTCGACATATCTAAGGGACATCTCCTTAAGCTTGTTGCATACAACGTCAAGTCTCCTTTTCATTAGCTTGATATTTTCTGATGGGTCTTCTTCGAGCGCCACAAGAGCGGCCTGCTGCATTGGCTCTGCTACGCTTGTAATTGCAACTGCCTGAACCCTTGCCATTTTTGAGATAATGTCTTTATTTGCTATACCATATCCTACCCTAAATCCAGTCATTGCATAGCGTTTTGAAAAGGATCCTACAAGAATGCTCTTATCATAATCGTAGTTGCGTATACTACTGAACTCACCGAATACATAATCAGCATAAACTTCATCGCTTAGCAAATAGAGACCATGATCCTTGGCAATTAATACTATATTTTTCATTGTTTTGTGATCGAGCACCTTACCTGTAGGGTTATTTGGATAGTTGAGTACAATCATTTTAGTACTTGAATTAATTATCCCCTCTAGTTGTTTAGTGTCAGGGATCCACTTTTCTTCTAGGCTAGTTCTGATTATCTTTACCCTTGCACCTACAAAATCGGCACATTCTTTGTACGCAGGCCACGCCGGCTCTATCACTATCAGCTCTTGACCTGCTCTGAGCAATGATGTTATTGCGCTGAAAACGGCAAAGCGCCCCCCAGGTGTCACTATCACTTGATCTTTGCCTATATTTCCTCCTTCCTTTGTGGCTATGGCGTCCCTAAGCTTCGCAATGCCTGGAGTATCTGTATAATGATAATACTTCATCTTGAAGGATTTAGCGAGCGCAGTACCTACTCTTGCAGGTGGCGAATAGTCGGGCTCGCCAACCTCCATATGTATTATTTTGCTGCCGGAGGCCTCAAGCTCTCTTGCCTTTGAGAATATACTAAGGTGTGTCTGCTTTTCTACTGGCTTTTGCGTGCTTTTTTGCACCTGCACATGCTCTGACTCAGCAAGCAATACATTGAGGAGCTGCAGTGCAAACTCAGTGCTCATTCCGATTTCTTCAGCCAGCAACATGACATTCCTACGTATCTCATTTTCAACCTTTTCATCCTTGACATCTATGCCAAGCCTGCTCTTTACTTCACCTATGCTCCTAGCCAGATCTAGACGCTGCTGTACTGCTCGCATTATCTCTATTGTCACACCACGTACCTTGTCACGCAGTATGTCGAGTTCTTTGTTTGGCTTATCCATTAGCACCCTCTCACTTTAGCACCAGTGGTATTACACCTGACCGTATAGCATGATCTGCCAAAACCAGGGAAACCACACACTCTATGACAGGGGGAGCTCTTGGTACAACGCAGGGGTCATGTCGCCCCGGCACAATAAGATTTGTTTGCTCATTCGTAGAAATGTCAAGCGTTCGCTGAGTCTTGGCTACTGATGCCGCCGGCTTGAAAGCCACCCTGAGCATAATGGGCATTCCATTTGATAGCCCACCTAATATTCCTCCAGCATTGTTAGTCTTAGTTATCACCTTGCCATTCTCTATCATATAGATATCATTATTTTCGGAGCCGCGCATTTTGCTACCAGCAAAACCAGAACCAAATTCGACGGCTTTGACCGCAGGTATGCTAAATAACGCCTTACTGAGTTCTGACTCAAGCGATGCAAATATGGGCTCACCCATGCCGACTGGCAGGCCGGTGCTAATACATTCAATTACTCCGCCAAGCGAGTCGCCTGATTTTCTTGCCTCAAGGATCGCCTCCTTCATCCTCTGAGCAGCCTGAGAGTCAGGGCACCTCACTTCGTTATCATATCTAGTAGCAATATTTTCTTTGGTTATTTTATTTGCTTTGATTCCCCCTATTTCCGTGGTATAAGCCATTGTCTCAATTCCCAGAGTTGTTTTTAAAAGCTTGGCGGCTACAGCGCCTGCCATCACGATAGTGGCTGTGAGCCTTCCAGAGAATCTTCCGCTTCCCCTATAGTCTGCAAAACCACCGTACCTGATGCTAGCAGGGTAATCAGCGTGTCCCGGTCGCGGAACATTTCTTATCATATCATAAGGCTTTGTATCTAAATCCTTGTTCCATATCAGCATACATATTGGAGCCCCCGTGGTGAAACCATTGAAGACTCCCGACAGGATCTCCACCTTGTCTTCTTCTCTTCGCTGTGTAGTTATAATAGACTGGCCAGGCTTTCTTAGATCAAGAATAGGCTGTATGTCGGCTTCCTCTAGCGGCAGACCAGCAGGACAGCCATCTACAATAATCCCAACGCACCTTCCATGGCTTTCACCGAAGCTTACGGCGACAAACCGCTCTCCTATCATGCTGCCACCCATCTGTATTAGGAGCACTTGAGCCTGTTCTATATATTGGCTTTTTGTTATTCTCTATCCGGAGCCGGGGTTATTCTTGCACCAATATTTTTCAAATCCGAAATAAAACTGGGATATGAGACATCTACAGATTGAGCTCCAGCTACTATTGATTTTTGGGTTATCATAGAGGCAATCGTGAACGCCATAAAAAGTCGGTGGTCATTGTATGCTTCGAGCGACGCGTTTTTTATTATTGTAGGTGCAGTTATCTTTAGGCCATCACGAAATTCATGGATCTGGGCGCCAAACTTTGTCAGCTCGGCTACAATGTTTGATATCCTGTCTGTTTCCTTTACCCTTGCATGAGCAACGCCTGTTATCGTGACTGGATTTGCTGCTTTAAGTGCAAGAACCGAAACAACAGGCAGAAGGTCTGGTGTATCAGCAAGGTCAAAGTCGCCGCCCTCTAATCTGTCAGTGCCAGTGGTAACTACCTCGCCCTTTTCTTTGTCGACCTTTATCCTGCACCCCATCATCTTCAAGATATCTACAATGCGTGAATCACCTTGTGGCATTTTAAAGTTAAGTCCATTTACTCTAATTTTTTCTCCAGCGAGCGCACCTCCCGCAAGTATGAGTGCGGCAGTTGAAAAGTCGCTTGGCACGTCAAATTTCGTGCCACGGTATCTAGCATTCCGGATATAGTATTCCAACATATCTGCACTATGGTTAATGGAAACTCCAAACTGCTTCATTGTTGCAACCGTAGCGCTGACATAAGGCTTAGAGACGAGCCTGCCCCGTACTTTAATTTCAACCTCCGAATCAGCGTAAATGCTGGCAATGAGCAGACCTGATATGAACTGACTTGAAACGCTGCCGTCAATTTGAGCTGTACCTCCCCTTATACCGCCACCCTTTACTATAATCGGGGGTGTTCCGTTTGCCTTTGTGGAATAGGCTTCAACGCCTAACTGTCGAAGAGCATCTAGTAAGGGCTGCATAGGACGACTGCGCAGGCTTTCGTCACCTGTCAGTACGGTGTAACCAGCTGTGACTAGGCAAGACATAGCAGTTAATATCCGTATTGTGGTTCCAGAATTCTCTGCGTTTATGACGTTTTCAGGTGGATTGAAGTGATCACTCCCCCTTATGTGCACCTTTGTAGCGCCGTATTTTATCTCTGCTCCTAGAGAGCCACAGCCGGCTAGGGTCGCTAAGGTATCGCGGGCCATTAGTAAATGCGTTATTGTAGAACGCTGATGATCAGCAAGCGAGGCAACGGCTATTGCCCTGTGACTGTAGCTCTTGCTAGAGGGGCAGCGGACAGTTCCATTTAATTTAGATCTTTTTACCACTATGCTA
>JBKPEN010000272.1:0-16969 GCA_046728425.1 Thermoproteota archaeon | reverse complement strand
CCTCTGTCCAACGAGCAGATGTGGCAAGGCAAGCATGTTTCGGAATGAGCCTACTGATATTTTGACTCTGTAAGGCTTGGGTGTACCATCACTTACAATATAATATCCAAGAGCTCCTCTGCCAGATTCGACACGGCGATAGGCTTCGCCAGGCGGTCCCTTTGGATTTGGCTGGAGCTTGGCGCGCACTTCTCCTGAAGCGGGCATTTTGTCCAGGAGTTGCTCGAGGATATAGCATGATTCCTGCATATCAAGTAATGGGACATAGGACCTTGCAAAGCAGTCGCCTGTCTTCATATATTGGACCTTGAAATCGATTTCATTATAGATGTCGTACGGCTCAGCCTTGCGTACATCAAACGGTACATTTGATGCGCGTACAACAGAGCCCGTTACTCCAAGCTTGATGGCATCTTCCTTTGATAGCACTGCCACACCTTCAGTCCTCTGCCTGAAAAGCGGGTTATTATAGAAAATGTCCTCGTATTCCTTGAAGCGCTTTTGCAAGTATCTTATCTGACTCAGGCACCTATCTTTGAAACCCTCTGGCACATCGTTTCTGACACCACCGGGAATGTTAAAGGCGTGTGTCACCCTTGCACCGGTGAGCGCTTCAAGGAGATCGATCATGAGCTCTCTGTCGCCAGTGGGCCACATGAACATAGTAGAGTGGCCAAGGAATATGCCATAAATTGCAAGCCAATAAAGTGTGTAGACTTGGCGGTTAAGCTCCGAGGCTATTGCCCTGATGAACTGACCACGCCGGGGTACTTCTATTCCAACAAGCTCTTCAATTGCAAGACTGTACGAATAAGTGATATTTGAAGAATCATGGATTACTGGCCTCTCAAGATGGGGTATGTTTTGGATTACGTTTCTATACTCAGACATCTTTTCCTCCCCACGGTGGACGTAGCCAGGGTCTGGATCGCAGTAGACGATATAGTCGCCATCGACTTTGATTACAAAGCGGAAGTGACCTGAGCCGGGGTGTTGTGGACCAACACTGAGCGTCATAAGCCGGTCTTCTTCGGACTCCTTTACTATCTGCAGTCCTAGCCTCTTTGATTCTTCAAACTTTTCTTCAAAGCTTGTCATGCTACTATCTGTGTTCTACCTCCCCTTTATCCTAAAGTCTCTTCTAAGCGGCGGAATATCGGCCCAGTCCTCCGGCAGTAGGAACCGCTCGTTCCTTGGGTGGCCCTCAAAGTATACTCCCAGCATTTCATAGCATTCCCTTTCGTGATATTCCACACTCTTGTAGACGTTAATTAATGTTGGGAGCCGCGCATCATCTCTGTTAGTTCTGGTTGTAAGCCAAAAGATGTGGGCAGCGAGCTCTTGTTTAGAGTAAGAACCCAAATGATAAATAACTTCAATTTGATTATCCTTAGGATAATCTGTGCCTCCGGCAGACTCGGCGTGGTCAAACCCCATGCTATCGCGCAGAAAGCTAGCCACTTTGACAATGTCCTGTGGCTCAACTTGTATCTTTATTCGAAGCGGTTTGATAAAAATTACTTTGACTAAGTCACCAAACTCTCTCTTTATCTGCTCCACAAGCCCTTTTTCGAAAGGTGGAGGCTCAGGCTGTGTTTTCGCAACTGAAGCTGCAGTGCTTGGCTTGGCAGTAGGTGCAGCAGCGGCTGCTGTGGCTGAAGGTTGTGAAGTCTTGGCGGGTACCTGCTTTGGCTGAGTGGATGATGGTGGTGGTCCTTGTTCTTGTTGTTTTTTGCTGGTAGCATCATGAGAAGCAGAAGCAGAATCCTTTGGTTGGCTCCTGGCTGCCACCTTGTCCGGCTCTTCTTTATTATTAGTGCTCATGCTGCTATCTTATCTTTGATCTTTTGATCTTTTCTTGTAGCAGCATGGTGCCTTGAATAAGTGTTTCAGGCCTTGGAGGACACCCAGGTACATATACATCTACTGGAACGATGCCATCTACACCCGGCAGCACATTATATGAGTCAATGTAAAGCCCGCCTGTAATTGCGCAAGCACCCATTGCGATGACGTATTTTGGCTCAGGCATCTGATCGTAGACCATTCTCAACCGAGGGGCCATCTTCCTTGTAACTGTCCCCTGCACCACGATAAGGTCGCACTGGCGCAGTGAGCCAAACGCTTCAATAATTCCAAATCTTTCGACATCATATCTTGGGCCCGATGCCGCTCCAAACTCTACACTACAGCACGCAGTTTCAAGGTGGACTGGCCATAGCGACCATACTCTACCCCAGTTGATGGCATAGCCAAGCGGTGCATCAAGTGCTCTAACCAGTACGTCGCTGAGCTTGCTTACTAGCACGTTAAAGTTTGTGGGGCTTACAAGTTCTCTTTTCATTTTTTACGCCAGTCCTCTTCGTTATTTTTTCCACAACATAGATATATAATGCTTGTTAGCAATGTTACCAAATCCCTTTTCTCCCTGAAAGGTATAGTGCATATCCCATGGCGGCAAACATTATCGCGAGAAAACCGATGATCGGAAGGGTAGCGGCACGAGGGATGTTGAAGAGTGCAGTTCCCCAGGCATACAAGAATATAGTCATTACATCGAATACAACAAACATCAAGATGTAGGCGTAATACTGCATCATGAAATGCGACCTGCCCTCTCCTGTGGGCATCTGGCCGCACTCCATCGGTAGGAACTTTACTGGGTTATACCTGCGTCTTGGTGATATAAGACGTGATAATATCAAAGCAGGGACAGAAGCTAATAGACCGAAACCGAGCATGTAGAAAATTGGAGTAAAGTCTGCGGCGGTTTCTCCAGCCAAGACATGACTTGCTTTCTTTGTAAGATATAAAAACCTTACATCCAAGTCGGTTGAAAACTTTTTGTAAAGTGAAAAAGCAATGGTTCCTTGAATTTTGATTTTATGTGATCTTGTCATATCGTATTATGCAGAACATTAATGAAGAGACTTTGGGTGAAGGTGTGTGTGATATTCAGAATGCTGCATGTGCTATCTCTTTAACCAAAAAATTACTTCGACGAAGTATGCCAAAAATCTCCAAAGCCTGGTTACAGTATTATTTATAAAGTTATTTTGACGAGCGTAGTTCCCAAAAGCAAGAAGATGGTATATCCCCTGAACTTGTAACCTCTCATTCTCATCCTTCCCCCTTAAATTTTTTGAAATAGATCTCAGATAGTACTATTGTGTAGCTTGTATGTATGATCCTTTCATGGAATTCTTACTTATTTCCGTCATGCTGTGCGTGTGCCTGGGGCAAAGAATAACACTCTCAATTACCTTACTGCTTACGTGAGGATTCATCCCCACCTGAAGAGCCTAGATATTCGTCTGAAGATACGTCAAGATCATCATTGTCTTCTTGCCCGGTCATAAGTCTAGAAATCCTTTTCTTTCTTGACCTGCGTCTCATTACTATTACAATAACAACAGCGGCTGCCACTACAATCAAGAAAATGAACACAAGTGGAAGAACAGAATTGGTTGTGCCGCTTCCATCAGTAGTAGGTGAGCCAAAGCCAAGGAACCCTTGGTTGGGAGCTGCTTCTGCTTGCTGCGGTGGGCTATAGGAAACTGTTCTATTTAGAATTACTTGGTGGGTATTTCTTAGCTCGTCACTATAGGTAATTCTGAGTGAAACTGGATAATTTCCGGCTGCAAGGCTGCCACTCCTACTGCTGCCGCTGCTGGCGTTATTGTCATTGTTGCCAATTGCCAGAGGAATACTAAATGGCAGCGGGGAGTTATCTTCGAGATCCCCGAGGTATTGGGGTGTATCTGTTAATGGCTCGAGGCTGCTGCTGCTCTGATTTGTTGATGTAGGATTACTTTGAATCTCAATTGTGGTAAACAACGCCTTAGTGTTTCCCTGATTCAGGAGGTTCCCAGTAAGATTCGGAACATCTCCAATATCTCTGACTAACAGATCGTTTATGTCTATTTTTATCTCCCCTAATACGTTTCCTCCTAGTGAGAAAGAATCAGATTTTAGCTGATCACCTGAGATGTATTGCACTCTGACTTCAAAGGAAACAGGGCTGCCAATAAGTGATTCAGAGGCAAAAACCCGCGTTGAGAATCGGGCCTTGCTTTGAGCAGCTAATTCCTGTAATGTCCACCTAGAATCTCCAAGGATTTCCAGAGATTCTGATCTTGGAACAAGCGTAACAACAACATCGGTTATTGGGTTTCTGTTATTGTTGGTAATATTGAAATTCAGGTCGGCAGGCCTGCCTGCAATTATGGAAACTTCTGAGGAATCATTTCTGCTTGCATCACCGGCAGTGTCGCCTGTTGGAGAACCCGTAATTGTAGAAGCAAGAATAATTCTTTCTTGATTTGGCATGTGGGCTGAAGATGGAGCCACACTCAAGCCCCCTTCTGGGGGGTTTGGTAGCACCCTGGATCCTATCGAAAAAGGTGTTGATCTTCTGTTCCCATTTGCGTCGTTATATAATATTTCAATGTCCAGGTTTTGCAAAGTCCCCCCAGCCGAGGTGGATGGATAAATAGTCGTAGCTATCTCAGCGGATCCGTCCGCTGGAATTGTCCCAATATTAAAAGTTCTAGCGCCTATACTCGCTACAGCACCAGAAGAAGGTTCTTGTTGCTGCTGATTAGCCTGTCTGCTGCCAGATTCACTCTCGTTGCTGGAAGCATTGTCACCGTTTGTGCTACCACCAGCAGCAGGTCCGGCATCGTTGCTAATGATACTGCCGCCTATGGCATTTACATTGACAATAACGCTATGGGCATCTGCAGAGCCTCTGTTTCTGATCATCAATTTTACTTCATTGGCTTCGCCCGGAACAAGATCATTTGCCTCTGATGTTGCGTCCAGTATAACTTTGCCCGGAAGTTCAAATGGCACAGTTATAGTTTGTACCCTGTATGTCCCAGGCTCAGGCTCCGGAACCTTGAAGTAATTAATTCTTAGCAGAGCCTCATGAAATCCTTTTTGCGCTGTTTCCAGCACATTCACTTTGAAAAATAACGTATAGGTCTGTCCTGCTTTGACTACGTTGCTCAAACTGGCAATCGACGTCTGGCTTGACGTTGTATTGACAGAAGTATCATTAGTAGCGCTTGCTGTAGTAGTCGTAGCGGTAAACCCTTCAGGAAGCTCGAGGTAGCCAACTATGCCAGTGACGTCTGAAAAAGCTGTATTGCTCAGGACCACGGCAAGAAAAGAAGGCCCTTCACCTGGGCCTACTTCCCTTTCAGATGGTAACGTTGAAGCTATCGACCCTGCTGCGCCATTTGACAAGTTACCAGAAGAAGAGGATGTTGCTATGCTGTCTGCCCAGTAAGCATCCACGAATCCATTATTAACCCTGCTGTTTTGCTGTGCGGATGCGTCTGTCTGCTGCTGTCCTGTCCTGGATTGTATGGATTCAAGGCCAATAGTTTCATCTACAACCAATTCATGGGTATTTCTCAGCTCGTCACTATAGGTAATTCTGAGTGAAATTGGATAACCGTTGGCTGTAGCTTCTTGTCCTACGCTTTGCTGCGTGATCTGCAGTGGGATATTGAAAGGAAGTGGAGAATTTACCGCTAAGTCTCCAAGAAATTGTGAAGAGACAGTTGGCCGCAACAATTGTAGTGTCCCTTGTGTAGCCGGTTCAAGCAGCTCTATCTTTGTAAAGAGAGCTGGAGTGTTTCCTTCATTTAGGAGGTTACCCACAAGATGTGGAGTGTCTCCTATGTAACTAATTGTAACATCATTTACACTTATCCTAATGTCCCCGACAACTATTGCCCCGAGCTGGAAGGACTCTGTCCTCAGCTCGTTGCCGTTTCGTATGTATTGCATGGTTACTGTGAAAAACACTGGGCTTCCGATCAGAGAGGTCGAAGCATATACCTGAGTAGATAGCTCCTGCTGCGAGTTAGCGCCTACGCTCTGCAGGTTCCACCGCGAATCGCCTAGGATTCTCAATGCGTTTGATTCGGAGGTAAGAGATACTACAACGTCAGCTATTGACACTCCAGGATCATTATTATTTGCGATTGCAAATGATAGATCCTGAACGCTTCCTGCAGCAATTTGGATAGATTGGGATTGTTGAGTTGAGGACGAATTTCTACTATTGATGCCACTACTGCTGCTGACAATGTCGCTAGGGCTCATCGTATTATTGTTCGAAGACGAGTCAAGGCTAGTGTGTGTCAGTGGAGACAATGAAGATCCTGGCCTTACATCCAAGGGTGCCAAACTAGTAGGCAAAACGTTCAAACCTGACTGGGGTGATTCAGGAGCTATCTGGATACCCACAACTTGATTTAGAGTTCTCTTATTGCCGTACGCGTCGTTATATGATATCTGGATGTTCAAAGTTGTAAGTGTCCCAGCCGCTGCATCTGCAGGAAAAATTGTGGGCACTATTTCCTTCTTTTCGTTGGCGCCTATAAGGCCAATGTTAAACGTAGGCGAGCCAACAATTACCGTTGTGGCTGAAGAGGGTGACGACGATAGCGTTTGCTGTGCAGGTGCAGAGGTTGTACTTTCTGCGCTGTTATTATTATTATTATTACCACTGGTACCGCTTCCATCTCCAGTTTGGATAGTAGAAGAGGATACAGTGCCAGGTGGCAGAACATTTACTATAACTCCTGTAGCAAAAGCTGACCCATTATTACTGACTTCTATTCTCAATGGATTGACAACTCCAGGATCCGCACTTACTATGGGGTATAAGCCGGATTCCGTGCCTTGCGTGCCGGTACTGGAAGGTGTGGTAATAACAGCGGTACTCAGAATAACCTTGCCGGTTAACCGAAATGGAATATCAAGTGTTGTTGATTTCGTATCTTCGTCTTCCTGCTCGGCCACTTTAAAGTAACGTATCTTTAACTCACCGGTATATTCTCTATCCACTTGAGACTCTGCTGTTATCTCCACTCGAAAGTAAAGAGTAAAGGTCTGACCCGCCGCCACTACTCCGTTATAGCTTGCAAGAGCGGTATCCGAGTCTACATTTTCTGGGGTAACAAGGGCTCTGAAGCCAGACGGTAAGTCAAGTGAACCGCTTATGCTTGTTGCGTCTGCAAAGCCTTTGTTTCTGAGGACGACTGCCAAGACAGCCTCTCCTTCTCCAGGCTCTACTTCCTGTTTTATTACCGGTGGTAGTGCCTGCGCCGTAGTGCTTTCAGAGGATGTGCTTGCTATGACTCCTCCAAGTGAAGTATAGTCGGTCCAAAATGAGTCTACAAAAGCGAACTTGACAGGACCAGCTGACTGATCTGAGGCATTGTCCTCGCTTACGGCCTCTTGTGTTGTGGGAGTAGTAGGAGTAGGAGTAGTCAGTTCGGGCTGCGGTTGCTGAGGAGGCAGAGGTTGCTGAGGAGGCTGCTCTGGCTGAGGAGGCTGCTCTTCTTTGGGAGGCTGCTCTGGCTGAGGAGGCTGCTCTTCTTTGGGAGGCTGCTCTGGCTGAGGAGGCTGCTCTTCTTTGGGAGGCTGCTCTGGCTGAGGAGGCTGCTCTGGCTGAGGAGGCTGCTCTGGCTGACGAGGAGGAGGAGAATTGTCCTCGCTTATGGCGTCTTGTGTTGTTAGACTAGATATCGAGGTCTCATCGTCATCACTACTATCTTCAGACGCTTCATCATCCTCAGCATTCTGTTCTTGGCCGTCTACTGTGTTAACTCGACCATCCTCAACTTCAGCAGCCTGTTCTTGACCGTATACCCTGTTATCAAATGATAAATTATGCATGTAAGAATAATATTGGATGGATCCTGAAAGCAAAAGGATAATAAAAGCGAAAGACTTCAAAGAAGAATAATAATTACAATTACTCGTTATTAGAGTGAGAATTGTTATTACCTTACAAGCTAATTCTCTTGCAAGAAACACCGACTCATGTAAAACCAATCAATAATAAAAGCATATACTGTCCTTAGCATGTGGTAGGAATTCGCCATTTCTATATATACCCGCTAAACTTATTTGAATATATTCTGATGAGCAAGGAAGTCGACAGAAAAAGAATTCACCCTTCCTACCAGCATGAGACCAAAAGTGAGGAAAATGTAGCGATGTACGCAAAGAGACTATTCAAAATATACGAGTCTGCTGCTGGAAGAGTGGTAGCACTAAGAGATGTCAGTTTCAAGGTAGAGAAGGGTGAATTTGTGGCTATCGTTGGACCTTCCGGGAGTGGTAAATCAACGCTTTTGAATATGATTGGCGCTTTGGACAGACCAACTTCTGGAAGGGTTTTCATTGGGGGTGTCGATATTTTCTCATTAAGCGATTCTGAAATTGCAACTATGCGAAACAGAATGATTGGCTTTGTATTCCAATCTTATAATCTAATTAACAGAACTACAGTTCAAAGAAATGTTGAGTTACCCGCGATAATTAAAGGCATGAGCCGCAGCAACCGCATTCGGCGCGCAAAAAAACTTCTTGAAATGCTGGGTATAGGAGACAAAGCCAATTTCAAACCCTCCAATTTAAGTGGAGGACAGCAACAGCGCCTAGCCATAGCCCGAGCATTAATGAATAATCCTACCATAATTCTTGCAGATGAGCCAACTGGCAATTTGGACACCAAGACTGGAAAGGAAGTCTTTAACTTTCTCCGCATTCTTTCGCAAAAGTACAGAAGAACTATTGTTATGGTAACTCATAATCCTGAGCTTGCAGAAGCGACCGATAGAGCCATCTACATTAAAGATGGAACAGTCGAAAAAGAGGTTTTGAACCATTGATAAACCAAAGAACAACTTCAGTTTTTGATTGGATTGGGTCGGACGGCTCGCTTAATGCAATGCCGCTTGCGCAAATGTTTGTTTTTATCTGCCTGCAACTTCTAAACCAACAAGGGCAAAAAACCAAAAGAAAAGAAGAGAAGGACTTGCGTGCTAAATGAATATCCAGGAGATCTTCCTATTATCGTTCGATGCCTTAAAGGATAGAAAAGTAAGATCAATCCTTACTATACTCATGGTTGTAGTGGGAAGCAGTCTCATGGTCGCACTTAATGGACTTAGTGCCGGTTTTGGAAAGTTCATTGACGAATCCTTTAGTTTACTTGCTCCAAATATACTATTTGTGTCAAGTGCTCAGCAGGATCAGTCCGCCTCTGGTCCTTTTGGAGGTGGTGGAGGTCCACCACCTACTCCTAAGATTACACTAAACGCTGCAGTTGAGACTAGGATACGCTCTCTTCCTTTTGTAAGCGATGTCATCTCATCTTATCAAGGTCAAGTACAGCTAGAATCATCTGGCAAGACTCTTTCCACCTCTGTCTTTTCTATTGATCCGGTCAAGCTCAATGTCATAGCACCTACTATAGAATATGAAGAAGGTTCTGCAATACGCTCAAATGATCCTTCTGCCATTTACATAGCTGACCAGATAGCCTATCCACCAGGTGAGAACTCACCTTTTGCAACCTTGGGTCAAACGATGAGAGCTACGTATTCATTCGTTGATGAAAATGGCAACCAGCAAGAAGAGTCTAGAAGCTTTGTGGTAAGAGCAATAATGAAGCCAACGGGTAATCCAACAATTGATAACGCAGTTGTATTCAATGAAGATGCAGGAAACGCTCTAATGCATAAATCTAGCAAGTTTGACGGTTTCTTGGTAGCTGCAGACTCAGGCGAGTTTGTGAATAACGTTGAAGAGGAAATAAGGAAACTATATGGTAATGATATAGGCATCACATCTCCAGAGGCTATACTAGAGACGATAAGGCAGTTTACAGGTGGGTTTACGGTTTTCATATTAGGAATTGCACTTGTAGCGCTTCTTGTAGGAGCAGTAGGAATCATTACGACTCTCTATACATCAGTAATGGAAAGGACAAAGGAGATAGGCACTATGAAGGCTATTGGAGCGCAAAATAGTAATGTCCTCAGCCTTTTCATGGCAGAAGCTTTGATGATAGGCATTCTTGGAGCCACTTCTGGACTGCTTGCAGGTATCGCCGGAGGCTATGTGTTGACTGCGGGAATAAGCTCAGGTGGAGGATCTGATGGAGGTGGCGGGAGTAATGGTCCACCGAATATATCACCTGTATTTCTTCCTACCGACTTAGCAACTGTATGGGGTATATCTGTTGGTCTCAGTCTTATTGCAGGTATATATCCCGCATGGAAGGCATCAAGACTATCTCCAATTGTGGCCCTTAGAAGAGAGTAATTTCATCCTATGTCATCATCATTGAATGGCTCGGTTCTATGAAATCTGTAGCGTTATCGTAAAATTCCATTAAGAGATAGATATGAGAGCGTCTCTATAATAACCCTCATATAATTTTGAGCTAAAGTTCTATGTACAAAAAACTACTAAACGATACCTTATTGCAATATTTTAAACTAGCTCTTCAAAACCATGTTGAACAATTCACGTGCGGCCATCTTGGGATGGTGTAGCGCAAGCTTCATCATATTGAATGTAGTAAAATCCGCTTTGATAAAATCCAAAAATTCTTGAACTGTCATATCCCTGAGAATTTCGATCTCTTTGTCCCATTCATCGTCGGTCAACCCAAGCCAGCGCATCTGCACCTTAAGAGCAGAGTGTATCTTGGCCTCTGCCTTAGACCGCCATAATCGTTCATATTCTAGCAAAGACTCCTTATCAGAGTTCTGCGAAAGCGAGTCAGCTCCAACCTTCCCAGCAAGCCTCCCAAACTCTATCGCATAACGTATACCCTCCAGCACAAGGGGATTTGATTGGCCAGCCGAATCGCCGACCATTATCAGCCCATCAGCAATACTAGTTCGCCTTGTGCCTTCATTTGGTATAAATCCATAATGCAATTCTAGAGGTTGTATCTTCCCATATCTGACCGTATCAAGGGGCTTGAACCTTTTTTCAATTATTTTGTGCAACTTTTCCAGGGGCTCTACACTTGATTCAGGTCTGCCAATGCCCACACCAATTCTTACCCTATTTGTTGATAGAGGAAATAGCCATGCATAACCAGCATCTGAATACTTTTGCCCTACCATGAGAACCCACGTGGTACTGTCAATATCGTCGCAGTAGCATTCATATTCTGCACCTACCCCAAAGCGTTTCCATTCGGCAGCCACCCCAGTCTTGCGTCCAACAGACGTACTAAAGCCGCTTGCATCTATGACTAAAGTTGAGCGCACAGTTAACTTTCCCTTAGGTGTGCTTGCCTTGATACCGGCCACTCTTTGGCCGTCTTTGATAACATCAATTACATTGCTCTTCACCATTAAATGAGCGCCCTCCTTCGCTGCAAGAAAAGCAAGATGTTGATACGTAGCTCTAATGTCAAGCACACATGATTTAGCGACATCACCTCTTATGAGGACATCATTGGAAGGTGATACAAAGCGATAATTCTGAATTGGGTTGTAAAACTTACTTGGTATACCAAGCCTCTCCATTTCAGAAATCCATGTCACACCGCTCGTCCTGATGTTGTGTGCAATAGATTGGTCCTTTTCAAAAAGAATTACTTTTGCTCCACCTTTTGCGGCAGCGTATGCAGCTGAAAGCCCTGCAGGTCCTCCACCGACCACTGCAATATCAAATCTTTCTTCTCGTTCTTCTCCCATTATTTTTTTGTCATCCTGTAGTAAAGGAGATGCCATCAAAGCGCATATAGGGCAATATTGATCCATAAATCGCTTTTCGCTCCGTTGATATGCCATTTAATCGACGCAGCGCCTCAAACACATTGCCAGCCACCATAACTTCCTTCACTGCATGCTTTATTGTGCCATTCATAATCAGCTGGCCGCCTTTTACGACACCCGAAAAATCACCATTAACCGGATTTATGTTGCCAGAAAACCTGCTTATCATTATACCCTTGTCTATTTCAGACACTAGTGTATCAACACTTGATCTCATGGGCTTTACTAGAAAATTCGTTGTCGACACCGTTGGGGGCGAGCTTGTCGATCCGCCTGCGTTTCCTGTGCTCCTTACACCATCTTTACTTGCTGTTTGCGTATTGTATAGAAACTTTTTGAGAATGCCCCTTTCTATTACGATATTTTTTCGATGGAAAACGCCTTCTCTATCAAAGCTTGATGCATTAAGTCCCTCCACATTAGTTGCGTCATCTTCTACTGTCAGCAAATCAGATGCTACCTGTTTGCCTATCTTACCTGCAAAGTGGCTAGATTTCTTCTGAACAGCATCCGAATTGATGGCATGAGCAATTACTTCTTCTATCATTTCGTTTGAAGCCATGGGTGTTAGCAGCATTTCTCCCTTGAAACTTTCTTCTATTTTGCGTGTACCAAGGGACTTGACTACCGTCTGTGCAAACTCGGTTGCAGTATTGTACACATCAATGTCTTTGATAGAATGCGAGCCGCCAACTTGATAATCAAAACTTGAGATTTCAGTGTCTTCTATTGCCATGCCCATAATTGACCACGAAAAGATGCTTGTCTTTTCTTTCACCTCTATCCCATTAGAATTTGCAACTGCGTGCGTGGCCACTTCAGCGCTAAAGTTGCCGCTGTCGACACTTATCCTAGTGTCATACGATTTGGCAGATTTGAGCATATCAGCTGCCATCCTTGCAGCATCTGATGTCTGAAATGAGTCCGCATTTCTATCGTATATACCCCGGAGTGACTTTGACTTTGACTTTGGCCTATGTGGAAGGACATTGTGTCTGTCCTTTGGACTTGCTCGTGCAACCTTGATTGCCATATCCGCGGCATCTGTTATTTTGCTTTTGGTTAGATCGATGGTAGAGTAAAAGCCAATGGAGCCGTCAAGCACGACCCTAATGCCAATAGACTGTGTTCTCTGTGACTTGGCCTGCTTAATGTCGTTATTCTCTATGAAGATCTCCGATTCATTGTTGGTAGCCCCATATGCTTCTGCGTCACTTGCTCCAAGAGCCTCAGCCTGCTTTATTGCATACCGTAAAAGATCCAGAATCACTCTTGTAGTCCTCCAATCATCGCCGTGCATCTGATGGATGGCCCGCCACCGTCAACCTTGGCCGGTTGATATTTGCCGCAGTAGCCTGTGCCAATATCATATTGAAACTCGTTACCTACCATATCCACTGATTGAAGCACCTCGAATGCATTGCCGGAGATGCTTGCGCCCTTCAGCAGCTCTTTCATCTCGCCATTTTCTATCAAGTATACCTCTTCAGCACCAAACATGAATTCGCCATTTGCATCTGCCTGCCCATTTCTAGCGCCCTTGATAATATATCCGTGCTTGGTTTCTTTTATCATATCATTTAGCTTATCTTCACCTGGCTCAATGTACGTGTTCCGCATTCGGATAAGGGGCTCATCGCTGTATTGGAAGGCCCGGGCATTGCCCGTAGAATCTGTGCCAAATACCAGAGCTGACTCCCGGTTATGCAGAAACGATTTTAGTATGCCCTTGTCAATTATCGCAATCCGCGCTGCCGCAACGCCTTCGTCGTCGACTATTATTGTACCACCTGCGTTGCCTGCTATTTCGGACTTGCCGCTGTCAACTAGTGTGACAAGATCACTTGCTACTTTGCGCCCTATCTTGTCTTTTACCACTGAGCCCGAAAGCACAAAGTCGGCCTCAACTGTGTGACCTATTGCCTCATGCGATAGGAGCCCTACCATAGCGGGATCCAAAATCATTGTGGTCTTTTTACCGCTCACGTGTCTAGCATCTAAAAGCTTGGCCGCTCTTCCCGCTGCCATGCGTGCATATTCTAGATGACTCTTCTTCTTGAAAAGATCGTCCCATCCGCCGGTGATACCAATCCCCTCATGGGCAGTCGCACTCTGACTTGCCTTTCTCGCTATTGCTGTCACGCTGAACTCTGGTTTTGAATCATAAATCTCAACGTCAGCACCGTCGCTATTTATGATGACCTTGTGATCAACCGTATCCCGGTATGTGCAAGAAGCGGTCCTCACGGCTCTGTGGCTTCTAGCCTCCTTTTCTGCTTCTTTTGTGACTTGCACTTTATGCTCAATGCTAACATCTGACAGATTATTACTATCGCTGTTGCCTGCGGTTCTAAAAGTGCCTGTGATCATTTTAGATTCAATGAGTCCTTTGACCTTGTTTTTCTTAATTTGGGCAAGTATACGTGCCGCTGACACGGCCTCGTTAAGGGATTGCTTTAAGGCCTGGCCCGAGGTATCGCTTGTGCTCGTAAAGCCCCAGCAGCCATCTACGAGAACCCTAATCCCGCAGCCAGCATTTTCCACTACTCTTATCCTTTCAAGTTCGCCGTTGATAAAATTGACCTCACTTGTAACCCTTGCCTGATAGCGTGCTTCGACATAAGTGGCGCCCTGTGAGGTTGAAATTAATAACCTGAGGCTGTCGGCTACTTGTGCATCATTTTGCATCATTCCATCTGGAGAGAGAGATATGTAGGTATATCTGTATCTTTTTCTTTGGATACTTTATGGAACCAAAGCCTTTATAGTTGAATGATAATGAACAGCTTGTCTTGACTTTTGCCAACTTCTTCTTCTTTTTCTTCTTCTTCTTGTTCTTTTTGTTATCATCGAGATCGATGGATTGTTCTTGGCTCAGTGCGCATAAAATTTTTTATGCATTAAAGGGCAGCAATAACGTCAAACAATTCTTGTCAAAGGGGACTTGAAAGAGATACGGACCTACAGTTATATCATGTCTTATACTCTGCAGGATGTAGAAATGGAACTTATCCCGGCTATTCCTGCCCCTGAATTCAAGGGAATAACAGACTGGGCGAACTCGCAGCCATTATCAATTAAAGGCTTGAAGGGCAAGGTAGTGCTCATAGATTGTTGGACATATACCTGCATCTTTTGCCTGCGGACTATACCTATCATGAGGCGACTACAGCAAAAATATGGAAAGTATGGACTACAAGTGGTTCAAGCTCATTCTGCTGAATATCAGTTTGCTACCGATCATGCCAACATCCGGCGCGCTCTTTCCAGATATAACGTCGGTGACATTCCAGTTGCATTTGATATTCACAACAAGACCTGGGAAGCTTATGGCAATATGTATTGGCCAAAACATGTCTTTGTCGATCACAATGGACTTATACGTTATGAGCATGCTGGCTACGGCGGCATAGAAGATTTTGAAGATGTTGTTGTCGAATTACTTGAAGAGGCCGGAAACAAACCAACTGAAGTAAGAGAGCAGGAGGATCCGAAGGATGAGATTTATGATGTATATGGCATGCACTTTTATGGGACGGCCCCTGAGGTATGCGTAGGTTATTCACGCTTGCGGCGCTTTGGCAATAACCAGACAGTGAAGCCTGATGGTGTAAATGTGATGGTCGATCCCGGCTTGCATGACGTTAATCTAGTATATCTTCGTGGGAGTTGGATATGGCAGCGTGAGGGAGTACAGTATAGACCTGGCGGTAAGGATCAAAATCCTGCAGTAATAATGAAATACAATTCTGCCAAGCGAGTGCACGGCATAATCGGCACATCTGATGGCAAGCCTGGGAAGATGGAGATCAAGCTCGATGGTAATCCACTGAAAAAAGAACAGCTCGGCAGAGATGCCAAGCTTGCGGACGACACAAGCATTGTCAGCATAGAATGGCCGTTCATGTACAATTTGGTTAGAGCAGAAAGGCCCGAACTGCGCGAAATAGAGATTATCCCGCGCTCCGATAATTTTGTATTTTACACCTTTGTCTTCGGTTAGACTTGTGCAGTACTAATAATGCCAACTCGTTATTCTTCTTGCCGTGTATCCTACTATTCATTGACCATCAAAAAAGCGCAGAAGTAGAAAAGCAAATGTTAGCAGTGAAGCACCGTTTGTGCACCTGTATTACTAACTTTTTTATTTCTGTCTTTTCTATTTATCCGCTATGCAGGAAAACCCACAGGAACTTACCGAAGGAAGCATTGCACCAGACTTTGAAATGAGAGACAAGCATGGACAGACAAGCAAGCTGTCCGATCTTCAAGGTAAAGCAGACGTTGTAGTCTATTTCTATCCTGAAGATTTCACTCCTGGTTGCACCACAGAAGCAACGGAATTTATCCGAGACTATGAAAACTTCAAAGCCGCTGGCATTGAGATTGTTGGTATATCACCTGATGATGAGGCCTCGCACAAAAAGTTTCGTCAAAACATGGGCATCCCTTATTCTCTTGTAGCCGATACTAAAAACGAAGTCTCGAAAAACTATGGGGTTTACGGGCATAAGAAATTCATGGGAAGAGAATACATGGGTGTTAACAGGTCGACCTTTCTTGTTGACAAGACCGGCAAGATAGTCAAGATCTTCAGAAAGGTTAGACCTGCAGGTCACAGTCAAGAAGTATTCCAGGCACTCCGAGGCTAAGCGTGCTTGCCAAATGATTAAATTCTGACATAGAGTATTTGTCGGCCGTTTTCTGTCAGATGTACCAGAACATAGTTATTTAGTCAATATTATATCCTCGTCTCATGATGGGACAGGCTGTGATAAAAATTCCGCCAATCCATCTACCTTTAAATATTTTCTGTTGCATTTTTTCACTGCTTGGTATCAGTAAAGAGCATTTGCGAGTGCCAGCGTCACAAGAAATACGGCGATAGGTCGATATGCGGTAAATGCGTCGACAGGCATAAAACATCGCCATACTATAACATTATGAAAAAATTTGATTAACATATGATGAGCGAAGCAGAACCTTATTTTCCTCTCTATCTAACAAAAGATGCAAAAACTACGCTGTTTGATTTGGTATACTTTGTATTAATGTTAGCTCCTAGCAGCAATATATTGACTGTTAGGGCTACTACACATCGTTCAAATAAGACTACTGCAAACATGAAGTGTGAAATTCTTCGCTATATTGACAGTTGCATTAATCGCAACAAGCGGAGGCATGATTGTTTTAGCCTCCTTGTTTCATTATCCAATTCAACCCAATCCACTGCAATACAATATTGTGAGTGAATCCGGGGACAAAAATCCGGTGCCTGTTGCTTTTGAAAACGCGACTAACTTGACAAATAATCCTATGGATTCTGTTTACGGACAGGTCGCTGCATGGGATAACAA
>JBKPEN010000050.1:0-3916 GCA_046728425.1 Thermoproteota archaeon | reverse complement strand
ATCGCGTCCGCCAGGCCCTTGTGCTTTAGGGATATCAATCACAAGGTTGTCGAAATCGTAAGTTACGGAAGCGCCCTTACCTGTCAGCCTATCAACAAGTTGTCCGATTACTTCTGCCCATTGCGAACCAGTTTTCTGCATCGCACTCTGATCGTTAGTATCTTTACTCATATGCTGGCTTAGGCAACTTTGGATATAGCAGGTTATACACATTTGCGGTGAATCTAATTCTATAACAATAAGCTACAAAAAATTATAGATATAGGCGCTAATTATACATTCTACTATCGAATTGCTTCTCGCATGCCTGTCTATATCATGGCGACTAAGTGTCTCAGTGGAGCTATAGTGATGGTGGAGTTAATATTATATACTACACGGGACGACTGCATCTGGACCGCTGGAGCCAACGTGACATACAGACGCTTCTTCCTTGCTTGCTTAAGGAATATCTCGAGTTTCGGGTAGAAAAGGAGGATTAAACATAATAAGGCGAGCGTGCCCTTAAGAATCGCAGAAAAGGCAAGCACATGAGCACTATTAACAATTATTCGTTGCCTGTTCCAAAGGATAAGTTGCAGAAAATCGATAGATTATCTTCACCAGCGCATATCGGAAGATTAAGAAATGCAATTGATTTCATAGTTGCAGAGAATACCCCTGTGCTTGCTGCAGCAGATGGCATTGTTACGTTCGTCAAAGATGACTCACATATAGGCGGTCCAAGCATAGAATATTGGCATGACAGCAACTTTATAGTCATAGAGCATCCAAATGGCGAATATTCTAGATACGACCACCTTGCGCATGCAAGCGCACTCGTAAGGACCAGGCAATATATCAAGAGAGGAGAGGTTATTGCACGTGTTGGTACGACAGGATTTACGTATGTGCCTCATCTTCATTTTCAGGTATTTATTTTCACAGGCAACAATATCTGGACTGACTTTGATACCCTCTCAATAATTGAATTTTTGCCATAAATGACAACAACAACAATATTCAGTAGAAATAGTTTCAAAACAGGAAGTACATAAATGCTGCAGCTTCTTCGAAAGAATATCATGCAGAGTATATAGAGCTGCATCAGGCATCTATAATGAAGCTTGTCACACATATAGATATGCATCGAAGAAAGATACTAATATTTTTACAATCCTATTAATTATCGATTAGCAAGCCTAGTTGTTCATGTCCTCTACTGTACAAAAGCTGGTAGGGTTCTGGTATAGATACGAGAATCTGAATCTAAAGATAGCATTTGTGTTAATTTCACTCCAGCTGATCCACCTATATTGGCTTACCGCTGATGTAGTCATACAGCGGATAACAGGAAAAAGCGTTCTTGGTGTACAACATGGGAGCCCCCTTTTCATATTCTTCATAATCATAGATTATGTCGAGATCCCGGCACTTATTGCTGGCCTCACATATTATGCACTTAGTATATACAAGCACGAAAAAGGCTCTGCAAAAAATGCACTATTGTTGTCAATGTTGGCTATCCAAGTATTTCATATATTTTGGATTACTGACGAGGTAGTTTATGGCACCCTTTTTGGATCACCATCGGGAGCTGTAGAAATCCCGTATTACGCTGCATGGATAGCAATACTGATTGACTACCTTGAGCTGCCAGTCATCGCCGATCTCTTTTATAGAACAATTGTAAAAGGCGAGCCGCGGTAGTTACCTGCATAAATTATTTGTTTATTCTGCTTAAAACTTGAACTATTGATCCTTTGTCGGAGGGGGATATACCTATCTTTCTCAGGTTACCCAGATAGATATGTTACTTTTGACAATACCGAAATAACATTACGTTGTGTGCTATCACTTTTTACTAAAGAGTGTTATAGGACGGTTTCTTATTTGCCCTCAGCTGCTCTTTCTTCTGGGGTCTCCTCATTCTCAGAATTCAAAGACTCTGTATTATCCTCGGCTTCTAATTTTTCACCTTCTTCTGAATGAGCAGGCTGTCCTGTAAGAACCTCATTTGCTATATCTTGTAGGGATTCATTGGCGTGTTCTTCTCCTTCTAGCGCCGAGAGCCTCAGATGGGTAGATATGGCGACTGCTGAAATAATGACTGCGATGGCGGCTACTGAAATTAATAAGATGGTAAACTTTCTTTTCATATAGACTGGCTTCTGGTGTGGGCAATTAACTTATTAAATTCCAGTATGTTTCTCTATTCTTGGACTCAGAATCAAGATTCAAGCATGTTAATAATAGATAACAGCAGGCTGCAATCCCATATCATGTATGCTCTATCTGATTCCCACATGCACAAAATATTGCGGTCAACTTCATTGTCTGTTAAATCTGTAACCGAAATAATCAGAGAGCAAGACTTGCCCCATTCAAGCGCTTATAAGAAAATTGCCGAGTTAGTAAAATGGGGATTGCTCGTACTATACAAGTCTGAACTAGTAGAAGGAAAGAAGGTTGCATATTACAAGAGCACCTTTCATTCAATAAAGATAAGCTACTATGGGCCACAGAAAACAAAGGTTGAAGCAGAACCCAATCCAGATGCTTTGGAGAGAATCTCATTGAGATTCTATGATTTGTGAGGTAGAATGGATAACTTGGAGGAAAATTTTTCATTACAGATAATTTCCGTCATAATAGTCCTTGCAGCATCCTCTATACCTATTCACTTTGCATTAAAGATAAAGACTGAAAGGCAAAGAGTCTTGTCTTCATTTCTGTTTGCCGCATTGATAGCGTATTCTATTCATTCTCTATTAGAGTCATTTGAACTTGTCAATTACCAAGTGTTTACAAAACTATGTTTCATTTTATCTGCCTTTGGACTTATGGCTGCTTACTCTTTCTACCAATTCAGGACTAACCATGCTCTGATAGGTGGCATATTTGGAATTGCAATGATAGCGGCATTTGGAATGTGGATGGTAGGCGAGCTTGTCGAAGCAATTATAATTACTACTACTTCTGCTACTGAAGATGGAGAATACGGCATCAAGACTATCGATAGCATAAGCTCTACAGTGATGGCGGGATTTGGAATCTTTTTGATTGCGAGATTCTTTTGGCTCAGGAGTGTTATGCCTATTGAGCCAAAATATCTGCGGAGTTAATTACGTTTGTGACAACGCCAGAAAGAAGAAGAGGAGGTACTAAAGCCAAGAAAATTAGCATAACGTTGCTTTTCTTCTTCATAGCGGGTCTATGTGAGATTGGCGGTGGCTACCTTATATGGTTATGGCTGCGTGATGGAATGAGCTGGATGGTGGGGGCTCTCGGGGGCTTTGTGCTGTTTCTATATGGAGTAGTGCCAACATTTCAGCCATCGCACTTCCATAGGATTTACGCTGCGTACGGTGGCATATTCATCGTCATGGCTCTAATTTGGGGATGGATTTTTGAAGGTATTACACCTGATAGGTTCGACAATATAGGTGCTACAATTGCATTGGCTGGTGTAGCAATTATTTTCTATATGCCAAGAAAAGGAGAGAGGAAAGCCGTCTGGTCGAAGTGACACAAGCACCTGTCACATTAGCGATGTTCTTTGCAGCTGCCATTGCAGAGATTGGCGGAGGTTATCTGGTATGGTTATGGCTACGAGAAAAGAAAACCATTGCACTTGGCGCATTGGGTGGCATAATCCTCTTTGTCTATGGGGTAATTCCGACATTGCAACCAGCCGAGTTTGGAAGGGTATATGCAGCGTACGGCGGGATATTCATAGTGTCAGCAATCATCTGGGGGAGAATAGTTGATAAAAAGAAGCCAGATAGATATGAGATAATTGGCTCGATAGTGGCTGTCGTTGGAGCCCTTGTCATTTTTTATGCGCCACGCTGAAGATTTTTATTTTCACATGTAATTGTTCAGGGAATGCAAATAAAATGCGCTGATTGTGGCTGCCTGTCTTCTGAATGTAAGG
>JBKPEN010000106.1:0-6164 GCA_046728425.1 Thermoproteota archaeon | reverse complement strand
TTATGAGATGATACCCAACAAAGTTTGCCTTCTCGGTGCAGGCAGCACGAAATATGGAAAATTAAACGAAAGCATTATAGAGATCGCGCTAAATGCGGCCAAAGATGCCGTCGAGTCTGCCGGGATTACTCCAAAAGACATTCAGGCTGGATATATTTCAAATGTTTTCGGAGTTGCAGACAAACAGGTCCACATGGCACCTGTCATCATGAGTAACCTTGGAATTCCTAATGTTCCTGGCCTTACAATTGAATCGGCATGTGGCTCGGGCTCTGTGATGTTTAGAGAAGCATATGCTAATGTAGCAGCCGGATTCTACGAGTGCGTCCTTGCGCTTGGTGTTGAAAAAGTGACGCATACTGGCACAGCGCGTAGTACGACCTTATTCTCTTACTGCTCTGACTTTTTCTATGAAGGTGGTAATGGCGCGTCATTCCCTGGGCTCTTTGCATCAATGGCGCGCGCTTACCTGACTACTCATAAGGCAACTGAAGAAGACCTAGCCCGCGTTGCAGTCAAGAATCATGAAAATGGGTTGATGAACCCAAAGGCGCATGTCCACAAGAAAATAACCGTGGACGATGTGCTAAAGTCACCGGTAGTGGCTTCACCGCTGAAGCTGCTTGACTGCTGCCCGTTCTCTGATGGCGCGTCTGGAGTTATTTTATGTAGCGAAGAGTTTGCTAAAAAAAGCGGCAGACCATACATCGAAATAATTGGATCTGGCAGGGGCGCTTCGCCAGCAGCTGTTCAAGGGCGCGAAGATATTACGACCATCCCAAGTACAGTGGCTGCCGCAAGGCAGGCCTACAAAATGGCCGGAGTGAGTCCAAAGGATATTGATTTTGCGGAAGTGCATGACTGCTTTACTATAGCAGAGATAATCGACATTGAAGATCTCGGGTTCTTCCCAAAGGGCAAGGCTGTCCATGCAGTAAGGGATGGAGCAACACGCCTTAGCGGCGAGATCCCGATAAATCCGTCAGGTGGCTTGAAATCAAAGGGACACCCAATCGGCGCAACAGGTATCGGGCAGGTGGTCGAAGTATTTGAGCAGTTCACTGGTAAAGCCGGCGAGCGTATAGTTCCAAACGCCGAGGTCGCACTCACTCACAACTTTGGGGCCACTGGCGCTAGCGCCGCAGTTCATATATTCAAGAAAGTGGATAGGAAATGATAGAGGAGAAATTATCGGCTCATAAAAGCACCTTGGAAAAGTTCATCGAGGCTGCAAACAGGAAAAAGATCTTAGCCCAAAAATGCGTAAAGTGCGGCCACATGATGTTGGAGACTGTATTCTTTTGTGAAAAATGTGCTGGAAACGAATTTGATCAAGTTGATCTTGAAGGCAGTGGTATTGTTGTGACATACACTATCCAAGCAGTTGTGCCGGAAGGTTTTGAGGATGTCGGCTCGTACGCATGGGTGGTGTTCAAGTTAGATAACGCACCTGTAAGAGTGTCAGGATTTCTCCCTGGCATCAAGACACCTGCCGACCTACCAATAGGCACCAAGGTGAGGGTTGCAGGCTATGACCCCAAGCACGGTCTTATGCTCCAGAAATAGTTGCTTCTGTTGCCTAGAACGGACATATCTTTCTCTTGTAATTCTAACGCTTATATTATATGTTATCTGTATGCCTGCTTGAATAAATTAGCATAACCAGTGCCAGTCGCGCAAGAAATTCTTCTTCTTCTTCTTCTGCCATAGGCGTTGACGAGCACATATCAGACAAACCATTTCAACTCTAAGCTTACTGCGCTCAATGGCTGAAAAGGTTGTCGCAAGTACAATGCAATTACCGTAGGCCTTAATTCAAGCTCGCTTGCGTGTTAAGATCTCGACAGTTTTACTTTTAAGAGGTGGCTATAAGCATCTTCCCGGCGAGCATCTTGATTCTTGTGGCCCATCGCATTGTTACTGTGAGATACAATTTTCTTTGTAGCTTAGCTTTATGATAGTTTTTGGTATATTGTCTTCGACACCTAGAGTTTTTTTCATTTAATCTAGCGTAATACCATTAAGATGACGGGAGGAGAGACGCGCCAGCAGTTCATGAGCCAGATCACCCACGCGACAGGTGTTGTGTACAACCAGCTTGGGCGCCTCAAGCTGCTCGACAGAAAGTTTGCCTCAACGGAAACATCTTTTCTAGAACAGATATCTGCCAACATTAAGGCAGGCAATAATGCCAGAGCAAAGATCCTTGCAACTGAACTGATCAATGTACGGCGCCTGCGCAGAAACACACAACACACTGGCCTTGCTCTCGAAGCAGTAGTGATACGTTTCAGTACGATCAGCGAATTTGCCGCAATCCTTGACACCATAGATCCGACAATTGAGATGATAAAAGGTATACAGGCAGATCTGACTAGGGCTATTCCAGCAGCTAATGAAGTACTCTCAGAAGTCTCGACAGTCACTGCAGATGTGCTGCTCAACGCAAATGTCAAGACAGACGCCAGAATCTCGACTCCTATGGACACAGAGGCCCTTTCAATCTTAAATCAAATTGAAGGCGCACTTGAGGACGAGGCAAAAGCGAGGCTACCTGAGGTTCCAACTAGCATTCCCTCCCAAAAACTAGAGAATACACCAACTGAAGAGACTCAGGTACTGGTTGAAAGCTAGACTAGCTGACCAAAAAGTCGATTGAGCAATATAGATTGGATCGTACAATTAGTTAAAAACATTTTACAAAGTAGTTTTAATCATTTATCTAGATATGAGGCCTAATGGAACAACCGAGTTTTGATTATCAAAGAGATTCTAAGAAAGGCGGACTTTTAGAATCCGCGTCAAAGCGCGTAAGGATGATTTTCTCTGTTATGGCTAGCCCTAATAGAATCGACATTCTGCGAATTTTGAATTCAAAGGGCCCTCTCACATACTCGGAACTAAAGGCTCTTGCGGGTTTTAAATCAAAGAAAGAATCTGGGAAGTTTGCCTATCACCTAAGGAAGCTGCTCCGCCAGCTGCTAGTTGCCCTCAACAAAACAGAGCGTCGGTACACCATCACGAACCTTGGTAAACTAGTGCTGAGCCTTGCTCGCCAAATTGAGGAGCGTTCAATTATAGAGAGCGGCAAGATGTATGTCAGGACAAACAAACATACCATTGAGGAGTTCAACTCCCACAAGATAATCCAATCGCTTGTAAGGGAAGCCAATCTACCACTTGAGCAAGCTCACAAGATCACCGAAGAAGTAGAGAACAAGATCTACAGGTTCCAGACAACCTATCTCACATCATCGCTCATACGCGAGACTGTCAACTCTATTCTTATAGAGCACGGCCACGAGGAATATAGAAACAAGCTAGCACGGCTGGGTCTCCCATCTTCAGACATTGTTCAGCTGCTCTCCCAAGACGAGCCAGCCCGAAATGGAGTAGAGCGTATCATGACAAGGACTGCTGGCGCGGTCTTTTCTGAATTCTTACTATTCAACATGCTACCAAAGGACATTGCAGATATGCATCTTGCAGGCGAAATCAACATTTCTAATACTCCTGTCTGGGGCTTATTGCCCGATACTGTATTCATCGACCTGTCAGAGCTGGAAGACGGCTTGGATCTAAAAGGGAAATTCTTGAATATGGCTAGGATCCCTCCAATTAAAAGCTCTGACGATGCTGTCACAACCCTCCCTGCATTGGTCTCGCTCCTTTCAAGAGAAGTGTCCACAGAAGTTGTGCTCGAAGGCTATGTGTCAGCGCTGATTAACAATGTAAATGATCCTGAGGACATTGGCTCTCGGTTTGCAAGGGCACTTCTGGCCTCGTCAGGCGCACCCTCGTATTCCGTCAATTCGCCTATAACCACCATTGTAGTGCAAACTGACAGCTTAGATGCACAGCAGCTCAACGCACTGTTGGATGGCTACAGGAAATATGTTAATAATACGCCGATACCCAGACTTGGCCTTTCACTGTCAGGCAGGATGACGGACAGCCTTGACCACATTATAGCAGCAGTGCGAAGCGGTGGCATAATTTCGATTGGCAACAATAGGGTGCGGGCAAGCAATGGCATCAAAAAGGCAGACGTCAAAGCTACATCTGCAATATCGCTCCATCTGCTATCGATAAACTTACCACGGCTCGCATATGAATCGAATAAGGACGAAACTTACTTCCGCGCCAAGCTTGCACTCATGATAAAACCATCGCTTGCTGCAATGTCGCTCCGAAAAAAAATAATCGTCGACTATGTCAAAAGGGGGATTATGCCTGCACTTGCAAGTGCAAGCCAGTTGATGCAGAGGGGCACTGCTAGCATAGCAGTCAACCTTACTGGCACTAGGGAGTCAGTGTATAATATACTAGGAGAGCTTTCTAGCGAAGTACTTCAGAAAGTGCTAAAGACTGCTGCCGAAGTGACCACTGGGCAGGGCAAGATACTTGGAGAGGAAGAAACTGGCATTGCAATGGTTTCAGACGACAGCGGGTCTAGGTTTGCTACCCTCGATTCTGAGAAGTATGGCAAGGTCTCTCTTCTGCAATCGCAGAATACAACCAGCTATTCCCAAGGCATGACGCTCCATGGTAGAAATATCCTTAATGACGGCAAAGCTTCAATTCAAGAATGTCTGGCAATTGACAAGCTATTGAATGGAGGTTTTTCAGCATCGCTTGATCTGACAAACTTGTCGCCAGCAGAAATGAAAAGTGCAATAGAACCTGCTGTACAAGAGCTGCCATTCCTGCGCCTCAGTGTTGGGTTTGCAGTCTGCACGACATGCGGTCAGCGCTCAAAAGAAGGTGTAGACATATGTGACTTCTGCAAATCGCCTCACAAGGTACCTCTCTATTTGTAACTGCAATTAATCAAGCATATCTTGCCGCTCTGAGACTTTTTGCTATTATGCCCTAAGCGAGCAACTTTTACCAACGTTTGCAGGCTCAATCACCGAGCTTATATACAAAATATTTTATTCTGCATTGCATACTAATGTATTTCGATTTTAGATTAACTTTTACTAAAAATCCAATAGATTTTTTCAGTAGTAATTTGCATTCATTTTTTAGTGCCAAAAAAAGTTATATGATGTGGGCTCCCAATCTTTAAGAACCTGTAATCTTCTGTACAAGCTGGGATGGCGGGAATTACTGAATTTAATAATAAGGAAACGCTGATTACAAAGATACGGAAACGTGACGGACGCATAGCCCATTTCGAGCAGTCCAAAATTTCAAACGCAATATATAAGGCGTTAGTTGCAACGGGCAAGCCTGACTACCCTCTAGCTGAGCGACTAGGCGCAAAGGTAGTACAAAAGATGGTTCAGCAAAGTGAAAAGACCATTCCAAGCGTAGAAGACGCGCAGGACATGGTGGAGTCCATACTTATCGAAGAAGGGCTATCCGAGACAGCCAAGGCCTACATACTCTACAGACATGAAAGGCGTAAGGTGCGCGATGAGAAGATGAAGATCCTCAACAAGAAGGATCTCGATGAAGTTGATAAGGCTTTTGATATTAATTCCCTAAGAGTGCTTGCTGCGCGGTATTTGCTGCGCGACAGCAACAATGAGATCATTGAAGGTCCTAAGCAAATGTTTGAGAGGGTTGCAATCCTAGTCGCGATTGCCGACGTAATGCACGACTCTTCTATATTTGCCCCTGCAAGGGGCTATGCACAGAACACTGAGGAGGCGGATCGCTACTATGGCAAGTTAGAGGACTTTGACAACAAACTGCATATCGGCAGCTACTATCTAAACAGATACCATTTTGAAGCAATGATCCGTCACTATATCTACTGCGCACAGCAGGGACAAATGAAGATCAGCTTTAAAGATCTACTTAGGATGATCGCAGAAGGCAAGATGGCACAATATGAAGAGCGGATTAGGGAATACTACAACCTGATGGTTTCACGGGACTATCTGCCAAACACGCCTACTCTAATGAACTCTGGCGCAAAGCTTGGACAACTCTCCGCATGCTTTGTGCTTGACATGCCCGATGACATGGTAGGTATCATGAAAGCATCCACTGACGCAGCCATGATCTTCAAGTCGGGTGGCGGAGTGGGCATAAACTACTCTGATCTCAGGCCAGAGGGCGATATTGTAGCATCTACATCAGGCGTTGCTTCGGGGCCAACATCGTTTATGCGCATCATTGACACCATCACTGATGTCGTCAAGCAGGGAGGC
>JBKPEN010000234.1:0-4995 GCA_046728425.1 Thermoproteota archaeon | reverse complement strand
GATTCGCAGCTTCATTTTTCATTGACTGCAGTTTTCCCTTCAGTCCTCGTTTATCCAGAAGACCTTTTGAAGAAAGCTCTTCTACTGCTTTCTGAGCTGCCATTTCTAATCCCAACACCTCACCTATCTGCTCTTCAACTTTTTCTGTTTCTATCATGTATATACACCCAACTAGCTTCACATATTATTAATAAAAGTTGGAGTCAATAATACGCTTCCTGAAGATGTTTTTATCTATCGCTTTCTGATTTTTGGCCATAATGTATTATATCATTATATCAGAGCGATTGAACCAAAACATCCTGGTACAAGATAGGAAAGAGACTATTCAATAAGTGCATATGCCTATATATTTAGGCGGTGACAGGTCAGCTGCCACTTCGTCCTTCTCCTTCAGCTGCAGCCGCCGCTACTTTTGCTTCTCCTCCTCCTCCTCCTCCTGTTACTGGAGTTGACGCTTGGGTTATACTCGATGTTAGATTAGGCACCGCACTAGATGCAAAGTTAAGCAACGGAGCATGCCATATCCCAAAACCCACCATAAAGACCATCGCAAATACCAGCACTGCAACTATGGCCCTTGGCTCCTTTACTCTTCGCATGTCTGGAGCATCCTCCATGTACATTTTTCTCATTATCCAGGCATAGTAGCCAAGGGAGAGCGCGCTGTTAAGCACACCTGCAATTGCAAGCCATGGGCCCCATTCAACAATTGGCCCAGAGTTGATGCCTGCCCCAAAGAGAACTAGCTTGCTCCAAAAGCCGTTGAGTGGAGGAACGCCTGCAAGCGCAAGAAGAGATATAGAAAAAGCCATCGCAGTTATTGGCATACGCCTTCCAAGGCCTCGGTACTTTTCCAAGCTATAGCCTGCTAGGACAGTCGCTACTGCCGCAGCTGCGATGAAGGCAGCAGACTTCATAACTGCGTGATTCATTATGTGAAACAGCGAACCTGGAAGTGCCTGATCAGAGTAGGGAGCTAGTGCAATACCTATCATGATATAGCCTGCCTGTGCAATAGAAGAGTATGCAAGTATTCTTGGCACACTTCTTTGCACTAGCGCGCCAAGATTACCAAGCGTCATTGTAAAGACTGCTACTATTGCCAGAGTAAGTGTCCAGTCAAGGTTGAGTGCAAACATTCCAAGCACTATCACTCGTATTGCAGCGGCAAAGCCTGCCTTCTTGGTGCCTGCTGCCAACAGCGCGCCTATGGTGGTAGGCGAGCCTTCGTACGCATCTGGTAGCCACATATGAAACGGTACAAGACCCATCTTGAAGCCAAAGCCAGCAATAAACAAGGCAACAGCAAGCAGCCCAATGGGCGTGAGGCTTGGATCTAGGTTAGCAAGCGCCTTTATAGAATCTCCTATATTAGTTGTACCTGTTATTCCATAGACAAGTCCTATGGCAAGAACAATAATTGCAGATGACAGCGCGCCAAACATGAAATACTTGATCGCTGCCTCATTTGATATCGGATCGCGTTTTGAAAAGCCAGCCAGCGCATAGGTTGGAAGCGACATCAGTTCCCATGCGACTAATAGCATTACAAGGTCAGTCGAATATGCAATGATGACCATGCCGATACTGGAGAGCAGTATCAGAGAATAGTATGCAGCAGGGTTTGACTTACCCTTATAATAATTCCAAGACGAGGCAGTGACCATTATCGACACGATCAGAAGCGCAATAGCAAAGAACGAGCCAAACATGTCGTCTACCACCGCTTCTTGCGAGAATGCCACAGCCGGTAGCACTTCACCGGTAAGGACACGGAAGACGATAATGGCTATAGCAACAATAAGAGCGCCAAATGCAATTGCGCTGTAAAGCTTATTTCTATCCCTGCCTTTTTCACGCCTGGCCGCATCAATTGCAGGGATTGCAAGACCAACTGAACCTAGTATTATTGTTACAAGTATCGGAGAGGAGAAGACGTCAACCATTTTTTGTCATGTACACCTCTCTCGCTCTCCACTACAAGAACAGGAGCATCACAATTATCATGATGCCCACTGCGAATACGAAAATGTATGTCTGTGTGATGCCTGTTTGACCTGCCTTGACTACGCCTGACATATAAGACATCGATTGCTGCAGAGCAGGGTTGATGCCATCAATAATCGTACTTTCAAAATATCTCCAGATAAAGCGGTAAATTGCCAGCGGTCCTATAACAGCACCCCAATAAAGCGCACTATTGAGGTACCATCTATTAAAGAGGAATTTCCAAATAGCTCTAGTGACAATGCTCCTTGAAATGATTTGCGGACTTGCATGGCGTCCTATGTAGAATATGTAGCCAAGCGCGCCCCCTATTGCAAACGCGCCAATTGATGCAATCGCAGCTGTTGGATTTAGTCCAAACCAGGTTCTGTCACCCTCTGGTGCGATGGTGGGCGCAGTTTCCTCTCCTCCTTGAATACCAAACGAGTCGGCAAGGTATCCTCCAAGCAGTTGGTGTAAGTCAGCCTCAAATACAAAGCCGATAACGCCTATTGCTATAGAAGCAATGGCTAGTATCCCATATGGGACCCACATTCTAGGCCCTACATCATGGACGTGATGACCCATGCGCTCCATCTCCTCTATATGCCTACTCTTCTTACCAAAGAAAGCCATTCCTAGCATTCTGAACGTATAAAACGCAGTCATAACTGCCACCACAACTGCCATTATGAAGAGTGGTTGGGAGAACGCGTAACCGGATTCAAGCACTGATGCAAAGATCGCATCCTTACTCCAAAAACCTAATGTGACTAGAGGGGCAGCTGCAAGCGATAGGCCTGCAAGCAGCATAAATACATATGTCTTTTTCATATGCGTTTTTACGCCCCCCATATCGTTCATGAATCTAGATCCTACGCCGTGCAGAAGAGCGCCGGCTCCCATAAAGAGTGAAGCTTTAAATATTGCATGGCTAATCAGTTGGAAAAACCCAGCTGTGTATCCGTCAACGAAGTTCAATGAAAGCCCAGCAATACCAAGACCCATCATCATGTAGCCAATCTGTGAGCCCGTTGAATATGCAAGTACTTTTTTTATCTCCGGATTGACCAATGCCTGCGTCGCAAGCAAGAAGGCAGTGATTGCACCTACCCATGCGACTACTTCAAAGAATTGCTGGACACTGAAAGCTCCTACAGATGCAAGCGCATAGAATAGTGGCCCAATACGGGCCACTAGGAACACGCCGGCCTTGACCATTGTTGCAGCGTGTATGAGCGCCGAGACTGCTGTAGGGCCAGTCATGGCTTCTAGTAGCCATTCGTTGAGCGGAAACTGCGCAGACTTGCCTACTGCGCCTCCAAAGAGTAGAACAGCAGCTGGGACAAGTAAGTTTTGCTGCGACATTGCCATCGCCCATGCTGGGTCTTGGGCCAGCTCCTTGAACCCAAAGGTTCCGGCATAAACGAAGATCAGGAACATACCGGCAAGCATCATAACGTCTCCTGCGCGAGTCATGAGGAAAGCCTTCATGCCTGCATGTGTGGGCGAAGCCCACATTGGTATGCCACCTGCAATTTGACCCTCGACTCCCACATAGTCTTTCTTCCTGTCATAGTACCAAAAGCCAATAAGTGCATACGATGCAAGGCCCACACCTTCCCATCCAAAAAATAACATGAGTAGGTTGTCTGAAAGAACGATAAGCTGCATAGATCCTATGAAAAAGAGCATAAAGAACCAATAGCGGGTGAGATCTTTGTCGCCATGCATGTAGCCTGTAGAGTATACCATGATAAGGAACGAGATCCACGCCACTAGATTTGTCATGATAACAGAGAGTGGGTCTGCAAGCACACCTGCCTTAAGACCAAGCGAAGATATCCATGGTATCTGGCTATGTACCTCCACTCCTTCTAAAGCAAGAGGCATCAGAGTCGCAGCGGAAATCGCACTGGCCAGAGCAAATCCTACCGCAGTATAATCCCGAGCACGGTGACCCGCCCGTGCAACTGCAGCAATTATCGCAGCACCGACAAATGGTAGCAGCCACACGAGCCAAACGTTGATTGCAATTCCTTCAAATCCTACTGTCGCCATCTATAGGTCATCATCCTCCTCTCCAATCGGTCGTCTTCTTCTTCTTCGTCTCCCAAGCTGATGCTCTCTTCATATCCCTCCTCCTCCTGAATTTTGTATCACATTTTCTGATCCGACCCCTAATTCTGTGCCTGTAGCTTGTGATGGGACAGGCAGCACGCCTTCCTGCCCTTTAAACATGACATCGTTGTAATAATCTGTGATCGGGTTTAGAAACAAATCGGGATAAACACCTATTATAAGTGTTAGTGCGGCCAATACTCCCATTGTAGCAGTAATGTACCAGTTCGGGTCCCTGACGTGCGTCAGCTGTTCTGGTATCTTGCCAAAGAATATGCGCTTGTACATCCAAAGGATGTAGGCAGACGAAAGCACGGTTGTGAGAATGCCAAGGGCAAACATTGTTGTTCTTAGCGGATCCATTTGTGCTGTTGCCGTCTGCAATACGCCGTTGAACAATATCCACTCAGCCATAAAGCCGCTTGTCGGCGGTATCCCAATAATAGTAAGTGCACCTATCATTGCAATTACTGCAGTATAAGGCATCTTGCCTCCAAGTCCGCCGAGTTTGGCCATACTCCTTGTGCCAGTTTGAAGAATAATCGAGCCGGCCATCATGAAAAGAATTGCTTTGCCCAGGCCGTGACTCACATACATCATTGTTCCGCCAGTTATGCCAAGTATACTTTCAGAGCCAAGACCAAATAGTATGTAACCCATCTGGCTGATGCTAGAATAAGCGAGCACCTTCTTGATATCATCCTGCATTAGAGCCATCGCACCTCCATATATCATAGTGGCAAGACCCCACATGCCGATGTACAAACTGTACTGCTCATAGCTCCCTGTGCTTGCGAGAAGCTCCATCCAAAGTCGCAAAAGACCGTATGCGCCAATGCCGATCATAGCTGGAGACAAAAGTGCTGAGACAGGCGTAGGAGCCTC
>JBKPEN010000111.1:0-7329 GCA_046728425.1 Thermoproteota archaeon | reverse complement strand
GATACCTGGGCTTGTATCTAGGATAACATAATCCGATTCATAATCTGAAATCAAATCTTCTCGTAATTGAACAAACCGTCTAAGAAGCTGTATATTGGCATTGGCAGTCTTGATACTCCCTTCTAATCTGTATATCTCTTCTTTTTGGGGGTTTGAAAAGCCAACCAATAACTTTCCTATCTTGTTAGTTTTACCTGCTGCATATCTGGTTAGGGTAGATGTCATATCTACCATTATTTCGTTCAGGTTAGAATTTTCAAACAGGAGATCGTTTATCCACTTATTTGGAGAATAATCAAAATATGCATGGATGCTAGGTGCATAAACGTCAAGGTCAAGCAAGGAGACATTATATCCTTTAAGTGATAGCATGGCGGCTAGGTTACATGCTATTGTTGTTTTGCCAGTGCCGCCTTTATATGAGTGGAAGGCAATGCATCGGGGCATATCTTATGGCTATAACTCTTTCGAAGACCTATTTAGGAATTGCCTCTATTAACCTTACTAAATCTAGGATGCTGAATAAGCCTCTGCTTATTGCTTGTCTGATATCAACTATGAGGAGTAGGTGTAGTTAAACGATTAAAGCCAACTTAAAAAGTTTATTACCTGCACCCTTCCTTACTTGCCGCCTGCTTAACTAGAGGAACAGAAAAATTTTTTGTTTGGATTTATGTAAAAGAAGATTTTCGGTGGTCCAATTGATGTGCTTCTGGGATCACGGGCAAAAGCAATAATGCAATCGTTACACTCTCTGCTTTAGAAAAGCTATTTTGAGTAAGTCGCGCAGTAATAAGAAAGAAAAAGAGAGAAAAACTCACATGCCCGACGGTCTCAAGGTTAGAATGATAAAGGGTCCAGCGGAGGTAGTTGTAAAAGGCGCGTGTCATGTTCTCGGAAGAGACGTGTCCGGGCAGACAGTACAGGTAAGGGCCGGCAAGGCGCTCCCATTCGAGCCAAGTAATAGGTGGTGTAGGCTTCACGCCCGGCTTGGACACGGCGCTAGGTTATGGTGGGCTGACCCTAAGCAAGCAGGAACTTCGATGTGGCTCAGCCTTGCCCAGCGGATATCTGACTTGGCTAGCCGCAAGAAAACTACGGTGATGCTCGTTGGTGATACAGACACTGGCAAGTCAACGCTCGCAATATATCTTGCAAACATGGCAATCACGCGCGGGCTTGTTCCAAGCATTATAGATGGAGACATTGGTCAGGGGGACCTCGCACCGCCTACTGCTATAGGATCTGCCTTTCTCTCAAAACAGCTAGTCGATCTGCGTGATGTTAATAGCAGTATGTTTGAATTTATTGGAAGCATATCGCCCATAGGTTTTGAGGGATTAATTGCAAAAAAATTGAGGTCCATGCTTGATAGAACCAGCCCGTTTGCCGATATATCTATTGTCAACACAGACGGCTATGTGAGGAATGGCGGCCTTGAGTATAAATCAATGATTGCACAGAAGTTGCAACCAGACGCAATAATACCCCTGGGTGAAAATGTGTTGTTTGATGGGTGGCATAAGGTCGCATCATGGCAGATTTTCCACGCTAGGTCAAGCAGTCAGGCTTATAAGTCAAGGCTCGAACGTCTGAACCGCAGGCTGGATCAGTTTCTCCGGTATGTTGGCAATGAATACACTATAGCCAATCTGTTGCAGATTAAATTCGATTACATGAACACGGTGTTTTCCCCTTTTGCTCTGCATCAGCCGCCTTTAAAGCAACTCGAGCCAGAAAACATGGCTGGAATGTTCGTTGGTCTTGGTTCAAACGGCACCGTTATGGGATTCGGTGTTATCAAAAATGTCAATCCAAGCAATAGCACCGTACATACGCAGACAAATATCAATACATTTGACACTATCTACCTCAGCAACATTAGGCTGAGCAGCGACAGGATAATGGAAGTCAAGCTCACTTGATAAAGGCAGGGTCTTTCAGCCCAAGGTCATCAAAAGCTTCGAGTCTTTGCTTGCATGCGTAGCAGCTGCCACAATGCACAGTACCCTCCCTATGACAGCTCCATGTCAGTTCCACAGGCGCTTTGAGTTTGATAGCAAGCCTAATTATCTGTTTTCTATTCATCCTTGAGAGTGGAAGCAGTATTTGGTATGCTTGGTCATTGCACAATAGGCACCCCTCTTTGAAGAGAATGTTAATTTTATCTATGAATCTTTTTGAAGCGTCTTTGAAGAATTTAGTATCATGCAGGTTATGACCTCCTATGATCCATTTGGCGCCTAGGTATTCTGCATAATGGGCGCCTATGGAATAAAATATCATGTTCCTAGCTGGAACATACGACGACTCTTGCGCACTCGAATGAGGGCTCTCCTTGAAGCGCCCGCTGTAATAATAAGAAGAGTTGCCTACTTCCTTTACAAAAGGCAGATCTATTTCAATTAACTTGTTTATACCTGCAGCCTTAACCAATTGGACACTGGCGCGTTTTTCTTGTACAAGCCTGCCAAAGTAATTGAAGCTAATTGCAACTACTTCAGAATATTTTTCTTTCGCCCAGTAAAGACAGGTAGCAGAATCGAGGCCGCCAGAGAGCATTACAAGAGCCTTATCGCTCCTCATCAGCTACTTCTCTTTTTTTACACCTGCAATTATATGAGCGCCTTTGTTTATGCCTTCATAAATGTATACTCCAAGGGCTTCTACGTTCCGGGGCATTCTAGGTGCAAGCAGTTTAATTATTTCCGAAGAAAGCTTCTCTACAGTTGCTTCCCCGGACAGCATGTACGTAGTTGACTTTGGTAACTGAAGGCTAAAGTACCCTTTCGGTCCATCAAATGCTACGTAATAGTGGACATCGTCTTCCTTTTGCAGGTATTTCTTGTTAATGAAGAACTTGTGGTCTATTGCATTGAGTGTCTCTTTGATTATCCTCTTTGCTTCTCCAAAGTCAACCACTAAGTTGTTCTTCATGCTACCAATTATCTCCACCATTACAGTAGATGTGTGGCCATGGAGAACAGAACATTTCTCTACCAATGGCAGGATGTGGGCATAGTCAAATGCAAGCGTTGGATCCTCAATAAAGATTGAGCCAGTATGCATATGATCACCTGTATCGAAATAGAAAAGTGAGTCTAATTCGTTTGTTCTGCTCACATATTTTGAGTGGCCAACTGCAATTATATCAAGTGTTGGGAGCTTGTCGCGTATAATATTAAATTTGTTTGCATCCTCTTCGGAGTCTACAACTTCGATATATTTGTTGTTGTTTCCTATTTTGAAATCAATTTTCAAAGACTCGCCGTCTGGCATTCTTACATTTACATCATACTCGTATTTCTGAGCAAGAAATGACAACATTTTTGCAACAGATAATTCTGATCTACTTCGAAACAAATTGCCTCTGTCTATATACTTGAGATCGCTGTTGAGGACGATCCTCTCTTTGGTCATTTTTTTCTATTCCTATTCAACAGAATTTGGTCTGGAATAGATATATAAATCGTATTTTCCCCTTATAGCGCTGTGCATTTATCTGGGCATAAAGGGTATCTAAAGGTTATTGCTCGCCTTAAGACAAGCTCTCCACAATGCAGTGTCTGAGAATATTTCAGAAATCCACAAAGTAGCAGTGGCTTTCTCAGGTGGAATAGACAGCTGTCTTCTTGCCAAGTTGTGCGATAATCTCAGGAAGCAAACTACGCTTGTAACGATAGGTTTTCCCGGCTCTCATGATATCAACTTTTCAAAAAGTATGGCATCAAAAATGGACATGGATCATCAGGTATACGAGATCGATTATAGTGACTTTGAAGAAAAACTATGGCATGTACGGCAGGTAATAAGATGCTCAAATATTTCTCATATCGAAAACTGTATAGCCTATTTTTATGTCTCTAGGCTTGCAAAGCAGAATGATTTAAACATAGTCTTAAGCGCGAACGGATGCGATGAGCTATTCTGTGGCTATGACAGATATCGTAAAGTCTATTGTAATGGAGAGGCAGAGATGAACAGATTAATGGAAGTGTACCTGACCAACGAATTTGCTCTCATAAGGGAAATCAAAACTGTTTCAGCCCAATTAGGGATACAAATCCAGCAACCGTTTCTGTCCTCTAAATTCGTTCAATTTGCCAAGACTATTCCTATCGGGCAAAAGATCAAAGGATCTGATGATATGATAAGAAAGCACATTCTGCGAGAGGTAGCAATTGCATTAGGTGTGCCCGAAGAATCTGCAATGAAGCCCAAGAAGGCACTTCAGTACGGGTCATCTATTCACAAATACTTCAAGAAAGCATACAGAAAATACGATTATTCTTTATAATAGGCAGTTTTGCACGTTATTACGCTAATGTAATAAATACTCTAGCGTACCCATGATATAACTCACTTAATTTTTTGTCATTTGTGATCTCTATGCCAATACAAGTTCCAAGTCATTGATGCATTTGCATCAACAAACTCATCTGCCCGCAACTCTCTTTAAAGTAGTCTCAGCAGACATTCCTTTTTCAAGAATTGCTTTTATTTTTTCGTTGTCAAGGAGTGTCTCAATGAGCTTCTGTTGCTCTTCCTTTGGAACTTCATTTGAAGTCTCAAGTGAGTCAATCGCCTTCAGCTTCCAATAGTTGTTGAGTGCATTCTCTATTGTAACCTTGGAGTCATAAACAATCCTGCCAAACGTGGTGAGAATATACTTCCCATTCTTTCGCCTTACAAGTCCAGCGCTTGTCATCCTCGATAGTCTAGAATAGTACTGTTTGCGGGTAAGTCTGGTCCTACTCTTAAGGTTCTTACTATCAATCGTCTCTAGGGCAACAGTTGTAAATAATTCAATTGATTTATCATCAGCAATGGTTCTTAGAACCGTTGCTGCTGATGTGTGAGATTTGGCCAATAGCGTGCACTCATCTTTAGAAAAGGAGGACTGGTTATTATAGATTCTTTTCCTTTCGGATGCGGATTCGCATGCATAGTCTCCATTTCAGGAGATTACTTCAAAACATGATATATAAAGACTACCCCATATTCAAGTTATATATTCGTGGTATATATGTTTCTACTCATAAAGGTAAGAAAGATCCCACCATACCTAATTGTAGTAACATGTAAAGGGGGAACCATTTTTTGTGTTGCTCGCGCATTGATTTCATATCTTCAAACACTTTTCGTATGTTGGCCATTCTGAGTAGTGCAAAGGATGCCACTACGGTTACTGCAACAGGAGTTATCACCATCGTGCTTATGCTATCCTGTTCAATAAATGTCACATAAAGCATCCAAGATGTTACTGGCATGCTCACCAATAGGATGATCAATACTCTGACGGTATTTTTGCCGCCCAGGACAATTGGAATTGTGCGTCTGCCTGCTGCCTTGTCTCCTTTAATATCTCCCAAATCGTTGATTGTTGAGCCAACAAATATCATGATACCTGACATTGTAATAGTGTGAATTGTTACAATTGAATTGTTGATTGCACGCTCTATGCCATAGCACGAGGTGATGCCGAGCATACTACACAGCATATAAAATAATGCAATGGCTATATTCTTGATGACGAACCGATTCATAAGCGCGATTCTTTTAGGCATAGAGTACAATATCCCAATTAGCATCATCGGCATTACAAATATGATACTAGCTATAGGAAGAGTACTTATCAGTATTCCAAGAGCGGCTCCATTTGTCAGCATAATGAAAGTCCACGCCTGTTTTTTTGAAACCAGTCCAGAAGGTATGGGCCTATTCTTCAAGTTGACTTTGTCAATGTCCGCATCACGAAGATCATTCAAAATATACATGCCTACTGCGATCATAAACGTAACAAGAGGAGCCAGCAAAATTCTTTGGATTAGTAGCTGGATGTCTGTCTCCAAACCAATTATATTTAATATGCCAGGGATACAAAATACACCTGCTGCAGTTGCAACAGAATAAAGTAACCCATGCTTCTTACGAGAGTTAAGAAGTATTATTTGCGACCATAAAAAAGAAGCTTGAGCTCTTGCCTTGGTATCATCCTGTATGCCCTGGCGTCCTTGCCCACTTGTGGTATATGCCATGTTTAGACAAAGACATCATGTTTTTTAAAATTAGAGTTTCTTTTTTAGGTAAATATTTACAATCAAATTCCAATTTACGGGATACTGGTCATATGTTCTTGCATTAATGGCGGTTGGGACCGGACCCTGCTTGTGCCAGAGCAAGACCAAATAAGGTCCCTTAATAATGGTCGATATTGTAATTAACGCTGTATTCTTAAAATATTGTAATTTTTTTCTTAATTGGGGAAAAATCACATGTTAAGTATTAAATATTACTCAATGCCAGTCAATAAAGATGCAGGGTCAAGCTGATAGTGTAGAGCAGGTTTTTGCTACTCTAGCCGATAGACATTCGATAAATATAGTTAAGATGGCGTACCTTGGCTTGAAGGGCTCCTCAATGGGTTATAAAGGCAATATTATTAGCAAAAAGCAATTCTATGCCCGGCTCAAGCGTCTGCGCGATATAGGCATTATAGAGAAACGTAATTCAGTTTACAGGACCACAGCCTTCGGGTCACTTATCTATAATGGACAAATCAAGGCCCTTGAGGATATTATGGCCAACTATTGGAACCTTAAGGCCGTTGATGTCCTCAAATCGAGACAAGATTTTCCTTTGTCTGAGAAAGAAAAATTGATTGAGGAAATGATACAAAACACTAGCTTGAAGGGTATTGTGAACGGTACACATCTTTCAGGATTTTCGGTTATTAAGGATTATAACAAGCTGGTTCTTGAAGTAACAAGATTATTGGAAAGTGCAGAGAAAGAAGTATACCTAGCAACACGCTATCATGATCCACATTTTTCGAAATTGATGTTCCATAAGATAGCTAATGAGGGCCTCACGATGCATATGTTGGATGGCTTGCCAGACCAGATAAGCGTCGAAAATAGACTTAATGCAATATTGAGAGTTCCGCCAAACAGGGAAACCTTTGAAATGGTAAGCAAGATAATCAAGTCTAGGCGACTTGACCTTAGGAAAGCAAAGTTATCTGCAAGCTTCATGGTAGTTGATGGTAATGCAGTGTGCTATGAGACTACAGACTATCTTAACCCCGAACAATTTACTCTCGCAATTTCTCACCACGATGATCCGTACCTAGCTAAGCGTTTCATATCATATTATCATACTCTGGCAAAAGATGCCAAGGCTGCGCAGTTAGTTGAAAGCATTCGAAAAAAATAGGGGGGATCTTTTGTCAGGCTGTCTATGAAATAGGTATAGATCCAAAGACCGATTTTAGCCGTAGGTTTAGTCACTATGAACCAAAGGATGTATGCTAGCTTCGTGCATTAACGT
>JBKPEN010000158.1:0-4666 GCA_046728425.1 Thermoproteota archaeon | reverse complement strand
TATTATTATATCCTGATCTTGATACCATTTCTCTTTAGGTATTTTTTTACCTTGTCGACTGTTGACTTTTCATAGTGGAATATCGATGCGGCCAGCACAGCGTCAACATCTGTCTTTTCAAACACGTCGAGCATGTGGCGGGCCTTTCCGCAGCCGCCAGAGGCAATTACAGGCACAGGTACTGATTTGCATATAGACTTTGTCAGCTCAATATCATAGCCATTCTCAGTGCCATCGGCATCAATGCTTGTCAGTAATATTTCGCCGGCTCCACGCTGCTCAACTTCTTTGGCCCACTTGATGGCATCAAGTCCTGTTCCTTCTTTGCCGCCATAGATCCTGACCTCAAACCAAAATTTCCTTCCATCCTTATCCTCGAATACCGTCTTATCTTTTTTAACATTGTAATTTCTCTTTGCGTCTATTGCTACTACAATACACTGCTTGCCAAAGATCGACATTAGCTCTGATATCAATTCAGGGCTCTTGACTGCGGCAGTATTGACCGAGACCTTGTCTGCGCCAGAAAGCAGTATGTCGCGTGCATCTTCGAGCTTTTTGATACCGCCACCGACTGTGAATGGTATGTCGATGACTCCTGCCACCTTTCTCACGATGCTTGCTATGGTGTCCCTTCCCTGCTGCGACGCTGTGATGTCAAGGAATACCAGCTCATCAGCTCCTTGCTCGCGATATTTTTTGCCAAGCTCGACGGGGTCACCTGCGTCCTTGACCTCTGTAAAATGCACTCCCTTGACGACTCTGCCATTGTCAACGTCAAGACAAGGGATTATTCTTTTTGCAAGTGTCATTATGCTACTGCCTTCACCTTTTGGATGCTCACTTTGCCGTCATACATCGCTTTTCCAATTATGACAGAACTACAGCCGGTGCTTCTAATCTTTATCACATCTTCTATACTTGAGATCCCACCGCTTGCAATTATTCTTGCACATACAGCGGCGTCTGCCAATGTTTTGATATCAGGACCTTGCAATGTCCCATCGCGATCGATACTTGTCAGCAAAAATTCATCAACACCTATTGCAAGAAACTGAGATATTGCGTCTGCAACTGTTGTTCCAGTAGACTCTTTCCAGCCTTTCACCATAACCATACCGTCCATCTGATCTACCGAAATTGTTACTCTGTCTGCATTGTTCTTGACAAGCTTTCTTATGACCTCGGGTTCTCTATAGGCCATAGTACCAATCACAACCCTTGATGCCACTGACAACATTTCTTCAGCTTTTTCTAATGATCTAATACCGCCTGCGATCTGCAGAGGGATCCTGACTGCTTGAGATATTTTTGCGATGAGTTCAGAATTACTACCAGTCGAAAATGCTGCATCAAGGTCAACTATATGTAGCATGTCGGCGCCAACACTTTCCCACTTCCTTGCAATTTCAACAGGATCATTGCTATAATCTACCTTGTCAATAGGATTCCCCCTTACAAGCCTGACGACGCTTCCGCCCATGATGTCAACTGCGGCTATGACCTTCATTTCGCTTCTTTTTTACACAATCCGATAAAGTTCTTTATCATACGTGCACCAACATCGCCAGACTTTTCTGGATGGAACTGGACACCTATTAGATTATCTTTTTCAATCATCGCTGGGATGCTTACACCATAGTCAGAAGTCGCCATTACTAACCTACGATCCTTTGGTACGGTCTTGTAAGAATGCACAAAATATACCCACGACTGATCCTTGACTCCTTTTAGGAGCTTGCTCTGGCTTTTTATTTGAAGATTATTCCATCCCATATGAGGAATCTTGACCTTTCCCTTTGGAAGCATTACAACCTCGCCATCCAATATCTTCAATCCTTCCAATCTCCCTTCTTCGCTCTTGTTAAAGAGTATCTCCATGCCAAGGCAGATTCCCAACAAAGGCATACAATTGTCAATGGCTTTATCAAGATAGCTTGCACTATACTCTATTGATCTGATTGCAGGATCAAAGTTGCCAACACCTGGAAGCACCAGCCCATCAAATTTGGTCAGTTCTTTTAGATCATAGATTATGTCAACACTTTCTGTTCCGTTGCGCTCAAGCGCAGACTTGAGGCTGAAGAGGTTGCCTGCGCCATAGTCAAAAATTGCTATTTTTGTCATTGCATAGCCCCCTTGGCACTTGGCACGCCTTTCCTTTTACTGTCGATATTAGTGGCCATCCTAAGCGCTACTGCAAACGCCTTAAGCGCTGCTTCAACCTTATGATGATCGTTTTCACCATAGTAGACTGCCATATGAGTGCATGCATTTAGGTTCTGTAGTAATGATCTTATAAAGTGCTCAAGGTCTTCTCTTGGTACTCCTTCAATACTATCGCGAGTAAGTTTGAGCTGCACGTTGTAGTATTGCCGCTTGACTAAGTCGATCGATACGTACGCTAGCGCTTCGTCCATCGGAACAAGTGCATAGCCAAATCGTGTGATCCTTATCCTATCACCCAGCGCTTTGTCTATGCCCTGTGCCAATGCAATAGCAACATCTTCTGCTAAGTGATGTACGATGCCATCATTTGATTTGCCATTGAGGGTGATGTCGATCATAGCATGCTTGCCAATTGACATAATTAGGTGGTCGATGAAGGAAAGATGTGTCTTAATGCTGGTCTTACCAGTACCGTCTAGATTAACGTTAACACTTACCGCCGTCTCCTTTGTGACCCTCTCAATCTTCGCTTTTCTTCCGGAAGAAGCCAAGTGTATTTTAAACTACAGCGGTGTACTTTATTTATTATGTTCGGTAGTTGGTTGACGCTTCTTATAATTGCCTCAACACCCTCCTGCTTGAACTTGTTTATTGTTTCGTGTGGTTGAGAACTGTTGCCATAGATGCCTACAAATTCAATTTTCGCATCTATCTCTTTCTCAGCGCGCCTTGCCATAAGCAGGTCCTCTGCAGAGTCACCCACATAGACTGCAGTTCTTGCACCCATTACTTTCATCGCATGCTTGACTGCATAAGGACTTGGTTTGGCATACTTGCGCTTTTTGTCCTCTAAAAAGACGCAGGCGTCAGAGTTGAAATATTTTATTATGGGTCGGAGCGAATATTCTGCAGCAAGCCTGCTTCTGCCAGAGACTATTGCAAGATTGCCGTTGAACATTTTATTGAGTTTTCTCATCGTTTTGGCACTTACTGCGAGTCTATCGTTCTTTATCAGCGGCCTGCCAGTCGTCCAATATTTGGGCTCTAAGCGATCCTGCTTTCTGAACAGTTCCGGTCCGTAAAATATCTCATCAAATACCCGTGCAAGCATGCTATCTTTGACGGGTGCCGGATAAGTCAGCACTTTTTTCCACTTGTCAATGCCATAACTAGCAAGGAACTTTTCCACTGAGATATAGCCACCCTCGTCAGAATTCTCTGCTACCTGGATAAGAAAATTCCTTCCCTGCGAGATGCTGTTTGGCGGGTTGACAAGCATTGCAAGAATTATAGCGTAACTAGTATCTGTGTCATTGTTAAAGCCACCACTCTGCCTGAACTTCAAAATGATCTGATCAGTAACTAAGGTTCGAAAAGAGTTTCCAGTGATAAATTTAAGCACATAGTACACAGTCTCTTTGATTGCAGCATTGTATGACTTGCGAATGTCAACTAACACGCCGTCAATGTCAAAGAGTACACAATCATACATCAAATTATCTGTTCTATGCATTTAAGATACTTGTCATTCATTTCCCTAGTGCCTATCGTGATTCTCATGCAGCCTTTGTGGTTAGTAATATTGCCCAGCAGCTTTACTACGATTCCATTGCTGTTAAGAATTTTTGAAATAGCTTGGTAGTTCTTACCGGTCTCCACGAAGATAAAATTAGTATCTGATCTGAAAATCTTAATACCATCGATTTTTGACAAGCGAGCAAATACCCTCTCCCTTTCACCCCTTATAGATTTGATAGCCTGCTTGACCTGATCCACGTCTGCAAGGACGCCTGATGCAATTGCAAGCGAAAGTGTGCTTATAGGGTAAGGGGATTGGATTATAGATCGGAATATCCCCACAAATTTTCTATTTGACACTAGGTAGCCAACCCTTGCGCCAGCAAGACCAAATGCCTTTGATAGCGTACGAAGCACAATTACATTATTACGCTTTATTGCCTCGTTGGACAGTGAGTAATCTGCAAAGTCTACGTATGCCTCATCGATCAATACAAGTCTGTCCTCAAGCGAATCGACTACTTCGATCATTTCCTGTCTATCAAGTTGATTGCCGGTAGGATTGTTTGGGGAACAGATGTAAATAAGGTCTGACCTCTTTGCAGCGTTTACAAACGCCTTTTTGTCAAGCGTAAAGTCAGGCCCCAGGGGAACTTGATATACCTTTATACCATGAAGCTTGCACCGGTTAATAAAATATGAAAATGTAGGAGAAAACACTGTAGCGTTTCTACCTCCAAGCGTTGACAACAATAACTCCATTATCTGGTCAGACCCGCTGCCAAGAGCTACACATTCTACGCTGACGCCGGCATACTTGGCAAGCCGAGAATAGAGCTCATCCATCTGGCCAAGAGGATATTCTCTAAGATCTACTTGCTTTGCAGCTTCAGTTATTGCGCCTGCGACAAAATCCTTATCGAGTGCGAAATTTTCATTTGAATCTAGCTTAATTGCACCTTCTACTTTTTCAGGTTTT
>JBKPEN010000314.1:0-7793 GCA_046728425.1 Thermoproteota archaeon | reverse complement strand
TATGCCGGGATATAACTTTCAAGCATCTTTGAGGAACATGTAGTTTTCATTCCTTTTGTGCAAATGTTGTCCTTGATGCTCAATGCGACTCCTGCAAGCGGGCCACTTTGCTCGCCGTCCTTGATCTTTTTATCCAACCTGCGTGCTCTATCCAGACCTTCTTCCTTGTTGATTGTGACAAAGGCGTTTACCTTGGATTCTACTTTTTCAATCCTTTCAAATAACTGGAAGAGATATTCCTCCGCAGAAAATTCCCTACTTTTGATACCTTGACCTATCTGTCCGACGCCAAGAGTACAGATCGACAATTCAGACCATCCTTGGACCCTTTACAAAGCCGTCCTTCCTATATCCTGTTCCAAGCACGGCGGCGTCTTCGAAATTCTCCGGAGCATCTTCCCGAAGTTCTGAAAATTTCTTTTTTATTGCTATTGGTTTTAACTGCTCAAGTGGTATTGTATCTAGCTTGTTCAAGTAGTTGATTATCTCTTCTATCTGTGTGGTATAACGCTGTAGCTCTGAGTCTGACATCTCGAGCTTTGCAAGCCACCCAATATGCTTTATTTCTTCTCCCGTAACTACCATATTATTATCATGGCGCCAGCCTATCTATGTCTCTTGGATAAAGTGTGACATCACGGATATTTTCGACTTTTGTTAATGCCATTATGAGCCGCTCAAGACCAAGACCGAAGCCGGCGTGAGGTGGAACTCCGTAATCAAATACCCGCAGATGGTAGTCAAACGCTTCAGGCTTCAGACCCTGCTTTATCATACGCTCTACTAGCTGATCTTTGTGGTTTATTCTGGTACTGCCTGATGAAACTTCAAGTCCTCCGTACATCAGATCAAATGACTCGCATATCCTGCTGTCTTCAACGCTTGGCTTTATATAGAACGGCTTGGTCGAAGTTGGCCAGTCAATTATGAAGTAAAATTCACCGAGGTCTACATGTTGTATACTCTTCATGATCTGTGGCGAAATGTCGTCTCCCCACTGTATGCGCTCACCCGCTTCCTGCAGTCTATCGATGATGTTAGAATAATTGTACTTTGAAAACGGCAGCTCCATAGAGGGTAGCTGAAGCTGTAAATACTCCATATCATCTTGATTCTTTTCTTTTAGCGTATCTACAATCTTTAATATCATCCTCTCAAGCAGCGACATGATGTCATTATAGTCAACAAATGCACGCTCGACATCGATGGAAATCGCCTCTGATAAATGTCTGTTGGTGCGGGAAGGCTCTGCGCGAAAAATGGGCCCTATCTCAAATACGCTTTCAAATGCCATTGTTAACTGTTCTTTGTATAGCTGAGGGCTCTGCGCAAGGAACGCTTCTCTGTCGTAATAGAATATAGGAAAAAGTGCTGCCCCTCCTTCTGTTGCAGTAGCTATCATCTTAGGTGTATTCACTTCAATGAATTTCTGCTCTGAGAGGAATGCCCTGACAGAATTGAGCACGGTTTGACGTATACGAAATATCGATCCAAGATAATTTCGTCGCAGATCCACTGCACGAAGATCAAGCCTAGTATCAAGGCCTACAGTTGACATCTTACTCTGAACAAGGAAAGGCGCCGCCTTTCTTGCTATTGAAAATACTCTGATCTCAATTGGCACTATTTCGGCCCCATTTGGAACTTTTTCCTGCGGCCTCACCTTGCCGCGCACACCAATAGAGCTATGCTCCTTGACCTCTTTGGCCAGTTGGAAAAGCGAATCACTGCATTCACGCTTCTTTACTGTGATCTGGATTTCACCGTACATATCCCTTAATATGATAAACTGGATGTTTCCATGGTCTCTAATACTGGCAACCCAGCCCATGATAATGACTTCTCTGTCACCTCCTATAGAGAGGGCTATCTCTTTGGAATAGTGAGTTCTTCGCCAATTTCTAAGATCTTCTTCCTGCAGCAATTCGTCCAATTAGACAGGGGTATGTCGAAGAGGTTAATTTAACCTTACCAGCATCAGGATGTATATGTATGATGGTAGTAGTGATGGCAAGCAGCAATGGAATGGGTGGCTAGTCTAAGATTTCTTTTGCAATGCTGTCTAACACTGTGGTGACGACTTGCTTTTTGACAAAGCCAGTCACAAAGTGGGGCTTGCCTCCACCGCGGCCATGTGCGTCAGCAAATTGCTTAAATATTTTGTTCAAGTCGATCCCTTGCATTTTTTCATTGCAGGCTAAAACTATGTTTGCTCTTTCATCAGAGATATTCGCAAGAACGACAACAGTATTTGGGCTGGTGATTATTTCACCTGCAAATTCTTGGAGTTGTTCATCAGACAGGTTTTCAAATACCCCTTTTAGAAGCGTTACGGTAGCCCTTGTGATCGGCTGTATACCTGCTAGCTTTTCTTGGCTAAGCGCTTTTAACTTTCTAGCATTGATTTCATTTTCAGATCTAAGCTTTTGTGCTGTTTTTTCAACGGTGTTAATGTTGGCTCTAAGTTCGCTGCAGACTCGTAACAGTTTGGACGACAAAGCAACAGCTGCGTCCTTGGCTTGGCGGCCAATCACAAAGTCAACTTCATACTCACTTCCACTTTTCGACAAGCGCGTGACTAGGAAAAAGCCGCATTCTTGCAGGTTGCTGGCATGCTCCATAGCGCAAGCCGCCACATCATGATTTTCGATCTCTACCACTTTAACCTCAGATGGTGCTGCTGCTGTTATCCTTTCCTCATTTGCGCGCAAGTCAGGTATCTCACGCTTTGCTTCTTCAAGCGACGAAAATATACGTACCGTCACTCTGCGACCTTCGGAAATAAGTGAATTCACTTCTGCTTCAGCCTTGATCACAGTATCAAGATCAAGCTGGGGGATCATAATGAAGGCTGTATTGTAGCCAGAGACTTTGTGCTCCACTTTTCTGACCTTCAACGTGTGGCCAAGCAATTTTTGTAGCGATCCAATGAATGCATGCTCTGCGGTGTGAGCTAGCCTATTATCATTTATTGAAACAATAGAGAGGTAATTCTAGCTCAGCTATAAATGCTATTGAGAAGAAATTTTAATCTCCTCCGTTAATTGGGAGCTATTGGATAGAAAGGCTGCTGGTACTCATAGTAAACTTACGATTGCGACGCTTGGCTCCCATTGTTCACTACAAGTTCTCAAGGGTGCGAAGGATGAAGGTTTTAGGACATTGCTTGTGTGCGAGAAACGTCGGCTGGGGCTGTACTCTAGGTTTGAGTTCATTGATGAAATTGTCGAGGTTGACAGTTTTGTGGAGATCCTTGGGGATACGTGTCGCAGCCGTCTCAAGCAGGCAGGCTCCGTGTTGATTCCCCATGGTACTATGATATCTCAGATGAAAAGTGACGAAATTGAGAGGATAGACACACCTGTATTTGGCAACAAGTGGGTATTAAGATGGGAGGCGGACAGAGACCTCAAAGAAAAGTTGATGAAAGAGGCAGGCCTCAAGACCCCACAAGTTGTCAGATCGAAAAATGAGATCAAGGGCTTATGCATTGTGAAGTTGCATGGGGCCGCCGGTGGACGTGGCTATTATATTGCATGGGATCGCGAAAGTTTTGAAGAAGGTGCTAGGCGGCTTATTGATCAAAGGATAATCAGAGGAGAAAGTGATCTTTACATTCAGGAATTCATCAGAGGTGTGCCCGTCTATTTGCAGTATTTCTATTCTCCAATAACTGAAGAACTTGAGCTGCTGGGAATAGATCGCCGATATGAATCAGATATTGACGGCATAGGCAGGATCCCTGCAAAGCATCAACTTGGCGCCGGCAGCATCGAGCCGTCGTACACTGTCATTGGAAACATACCGCTTGTTCTGCGTGAATCATTGCTGGAAGAAGTATACAAAATAGGTGAAAACTTTGTGCATGCCGCAGAGCGGCTAGTGCCACCAGGAATGCCTGGACCGTTCTGTCTTGAAGGAGTATATGACAACGAAGGCAAATTTACAACCTTTGAATTTTCTGCAAGGATCGTAGCAGGGACAAACCTCTATCTTGATGGTTCGCCTTACTCTGGATTGTTATATGACGAGCCCATGAGTATGGGGAGAAGAATAGCGCGCGAAGTAAAGATAGCAAAGAAAAAGGGAAACCTGGATAAAGTAATAACTTAATGGGTTTTTAAAAAAACAATAGGATGAGTCTGTATCAAAAAAAGAGACTTAGCACTAATTGGTCACTTTAACATGAGTTTATGAAAGAACAATATGATACATTAGCCCGCTTAAATAATATCCACTTACTCATCATGGGTATTGTCGTGCAAAGCTTTAAAGCGCATCAATGAGCTCCCAAGTTTTATGCAAGATATTAAGCTGGTTTATTCTGATACTGAAAAGCCAAAGCTCAACTCACCGCATCTTATCTGCGGGTTTCCTGGCAGCGGCTATGTTGGCAAGCTTGCAGTTGATCATCTTATACAAGAGCTGCCTGCAAATCACCTAGTTGACATTTATTCCAGCTCCTTCCCCCCACAGATTATGATAAAGCCTGACGGTACAGCTGACCTAATGAAGAATAGTCTCTTCTGGTGGCATGGTAATGGGGCTGACCTGTTGTTGCTAACAGGCGACTCGCAGCCCGCCAACCCTGACTCAGAATACGCTCTAGCAGAAGAGGTGCTTGGTCTGGCTGAGCGATTTGGCACGCAGCAGGTGTTCACGCTCGCAGCATACATCACAGGCGTCTTTGTAGACAAGCCCAAGATCTTTGGTACAGCCACCGACCCTGAAACAGTCAAAGTCCTTTCATCAAATAATATATCGATAATGGATAGTGGAAGTATCACAGGGATGAATGGTCTTGTCATTGGCATAGCAAAGTTGCGCAATATGAAGGGAGTGTGTCTGCTTGGAGAGACATCTGGCTACGTGGTAGATGGCAAGGCATCCAAAGCAGTGCTTGAAACCCTTCTCCAGATAGTCAATGTAAGGGTTAACATGGCAAACTTGGATAAGCGCGCAAAAGACACTGAAATGTTGATCCAGACAATAGAGCAGCAGATGCTTGCAGCAAAAGGCGGCAGACAGTTTGAAGGTCAACAGTCGCCTCAAAGGCCCCGCGACACTGGCTATATTAGCTAGACTTTTTTTAAGTTACCGAACTTTCCAACATTGATGCTGTCTTCACCCTTGAACGTGTTGATATAGCCATTCTCTATAGAAACTGTGTCGCCGGGCTGGATCTTATTTATGTCGTCACCCCACAATGAAAGCTTAATGCTCCCCGTTTCGTCTGAAATCCTTGCGTCCGCCACTGTATTTGTCCCTCCAGCCCTAAGGTTGACTGTGCGGGGCTCACCCACACTTTCTACTTTGCCTGTGATGCTTACGTTGCGCATTCCCGACTTCAGCTCGCCTATCTTCATATATTTTGTGCTAAAGCTACATCTGATAATAAATGTTTTACATGGTAGCTACAATAAGTGAATGTCCACAATCCGTACAAACCAACTTTATGCCAGCCATAGTTTTTTCCCGTACCTCATGAACTGTCTTTGAATGGCACTTTATGCACAGCCTTGAAACAGTCTCTGGCTTAGGCATTGGTATATTGTACTGGCACCAAGCAAATTTAATCTTATTTCACTTGCCGCAACTATGAAATAAGGTTATACAGGCAAGACGAATGAGCGGAGGGGTAGCGAAGCCCGGTCAAACGCGCAGGACTCAAGATCAAATGCGTGGCACCTTTCTTCTTGCAACACCTATAAGAAAAAAACGAGGTGAGTGATCCCGTCCCTTAGGGGTTCGTGGGTTCGAATCCCACCCCCTCCACTCTGATCCTTTTTGAATAGACTGCTCCAGCTGAGATAAATATCACAAATTGTGTGCCAGCATCTGAAATATAGGCCCGGTCTGAAAACGCAAAATTGATCCCTGCCTGAATCTCCCAATCCTCGGCTTCCAGCTTGCATGCAATACTCCTTTTTCTTCTCCTTTGACAATTACAAACTCTATATCCTATACCTATCATTCCCTCTCAATATAACAGACTCTTTTATTCCATAGTTTATTATTATCATTTTTTTCTCAACTACGTAAACCACAAAATTCAAATTATTTTTTCATGCATAGATGTCCTGTGGCGCGCAAGTTGGCAGTGTTGATGCCGGTATTAGTTGCTGCTGTCGTTGTAGGCGCCCTTGGCATAGTATTTGTCCCCTCTGAGATCAGAGACAAGAATATCGGTTTTCCAAAAGGCACAGTCAGAATAGACCATGATATCATAACGGTCGAAATTGCAGAGACTGCCGCTGAACAGCAAAGATGGCTTACATTTAGGCAGGACAGGCTGCCATTTGACACTGCCATGCTGATCAAGCATGACAAGCCTGACCTCTACGAAATATGGATGCTCAACATTGAGTACAATCTTGACTTGATATGGTTTGACGAAAACGGTAATGTAGTATACATGAAAGAGAATGTACCTCCATGTAGTAACTTAGTTGAAACGGTGAGTTGCACCTACAAGACCACAAAGCCTGCATTATATCTTATGGCTGCTACTGCAGGTTTCATAGACATCCACAACATTGCTATCGGTTCCCAGATGACAACAATCTCTGTTTAGCTTAATTAGACGGCCATGCTAATGCGCAGGATGTATTGAACTTTGTCCTTGCAGACAAGCACGCAAGACCTCTGTTAAAAAGGGAAGTCTCACAGCTACTTGCCCGGCCAAACATATTGAGAATGGCATATCTAGATGAAACAGGCGATCCAATCGCACACCCAGTATGGTACTATTACAGCAGAGGCAAGTTTCTCGTTGCGACAGATAGAGTAGGCAAGAAGGCAAAGCTGCTTCGAAAAAATCCCCTTGTTTACTTTCTTGTTGACGAAAGCTCCAGTGAAAATGGCACACTTGGACTAAGGGGCAAAGGGATCGCAAGAGTGATTGATGACCCTCTGTACGCCACAAGGGTGACCCGACTAAATGTAAGGAGGTACTTAGGCACGCTACAGAGCAAAACTGCAAAGGCTATAGTTGCTATGGGGCCAGATTCTTGCGTTATTGAAATCACTCCTTCGTATATGGCTACTTGGAAGTACTAAGAAGAAGAATTGACCATCTTTTTGAGATCTTCGTAAGCCTGTCTGACTTCGTCAATAGCCGCCCCGTCTTCAAGCGTGGTGATGTCGCCGATCTTATCGCCACTTGCAATGGATTTTAACAGTCTCCTCATTATTTTGCCGCTACGCGTCTTCGGCAGCTTGCTGACAAAATATATTTCATCTGGCGATGCTATAGGGCCAAGTGTGCTTCGAATATGAGCGACTAGTTCTTTACGCAGGTTTTCCGAGTCTAAGAAGCCCTCCTTTGGCACTAAGAATGCGATTATCGACTCACCTTTTGTCTCGTTAGGCCTGCTGGTCACTGCGGCTTCTGCAATAGCCATGTGTGATACAAATGCACTCTCCAACTCCATAGTGCCGAGCCTATGGCCGGCCACCTTAAGTACATCATCTGCCCTGCCAAGCAGCCACAGATAGCCCTCCTCGTCAATCAGTGCATAGTCACCGGCATAATAGAGGCCAGGGAACTTAGTCCAGTAAGTCTGACGGTATTTTTCATCGTCCCCCCATAGGCTCAAGAACATTCCTGGCCATGGCCTACAAATAACAATATAGCCTTTTGTTCCTGGCCTTACTGGCTTGCCAGTTTCATCAACTACTATTGCATCAACCCCCGGCACAGGAAAGGTGGCAGAACCAGGCTTCATTGGGATCGTTTCGATTCCGGTACACATGCTAAGCATAATCCCACCTGTCTCTGTTTGCCACCAAGT
>JBKPEN010000167.1:0-6700 GCA_046728425.1 Thermoproteota archaeon | reverse complement strand
CAGATTTACGAAAACGGCATGAGGATACAAGAGCCAGAGATCGTCAAGCACCTTTTGCAGGACATTAAGAGCCAAGTGGTTCATGTTGGTATTGTCCAAAAGCAAACTGACGCAGGCGAGATGACGCGTTTCAATGCTCTTGTTGCTGTTGGTAATGAGACTGGCTGGTTTGGCATAGGCAAGGGTAAGGCTTCCCAAATGAGAGTTGCCATAGACAAGGCTACAAATGCTGCTTACCTTAATGTAATTCCTGTCAAGCTTGGCTGCGGTAGCTGGGAGTGCAAGTGCAATCAGCTCCACTCAGTGCCATTCAAAGTGCGAGGTAAGGGGGGCAGCGTTACAATTGAAATCATTCCCGGCCCAAGAGGCCTTGGTATAGTGGCAGGCGAAAATATAAAGAGCCTGTTGAAATTGGCAGGATTAAAGGACTCGTGGACAAAGACTTTTGGATCAACAAATACAATGTCTTCGACTACGAAGGCAATTTTTAATGCTCTTAGGAGCACATACAGTGTGGGATGAGGAGGAAGAAACTGGATGGCATATCTTGTAGTTAGAATTAAAGGAACAGTAAACATCCCTCAACAGGCCAAAAAGACACTTGATGGCCTCAACCTTGACAAGCGCTTCCGTGCAACAATAGTGCCAGAAAGCTCAGAATACCTAGGCATGCTAAGAAAGGTCAAGGATGAGGTAGCCTGGACAAAGGCAGATGCCAACATAGTCAAAGGGCTTCTTGAAAAGCGGGGTAGAGGAGCAGGATATAGGCCAATCACAAAGCCGGATCTTCCAAAAGAGTACAATAGTATTAATGACCTTGCATCCGCAATAGCAGAGAACAGGGTTGCAATGAGCAACCTTAGAGGGATCAAACCATGGTTCGCTCTTAGCCCTCCAAAGGGCGGATTCAAGAGAAAGACCAAGACTCAATATATGCAAGACGGAATTCTTGGAGAAGATGTCGAACTAGCCAACATAGTCAAGAGGATGCTCTAGTGCAGCAAGACTTAATTAAGGTGCAAGTGAACGTGATAGCTGTAATTTCAGCAGCACAGAGCGAGTGATGATGATTTATGGCTACTAGATTTAGAAAAAGCAGAAGACAGCGCGGTAGCAGATACTGTGGCTGGGGCCAAGTCGGCCAGCACAGACAGGCTGGAAGCAGAGGCGGCATCGGAGGTGCAGGAAAGCACAAGCACTTTTGGATGCGGACAGTCATTGAGGAGCCAAACCACTTTGGTCACGACCCTTTTAACTCTTTTAACCGGAACCTCGTACAGAGGTGGATTAACATCCGAGACTTAGATGCAGTATTTGCCAAACATGGCAAGGCTGACGAAAGCGGCAGGGTTGTCCTGGATTTGACTGCGCTAGGTTATGACAAGCTGCTTGGAGGGGGCTCTATTAGCGGAGCATATACGATAAAGATAGCCAGGGTTTCAGAGAGCGCCAGGTCAAAAATTGAGACTGCAGGTGGTGGAGTTATAACATATGAGCAGCACGACAACAACTGAGAACCCGGTTAGGCGGTTCATAAAGACCGCATCTGCTTACGTTCCTCAAGTTCCAAAACCAAAGAGAAAAATCTCTCTAGCTGAAAAGTTCGTCTGGACTGGAGTTGCCCTTGTCGCTTACTTGGTGATGGGACAGATCCCGCTATATGGTGTCACAGATGACCCACGCTTTGACTTTCTTGCATTTGCACGTGTCATCTTTGCTGCTCAACAAGGAACACTTATGGAGCTTGGAATTGGACCCATAGTCACAGCAGGGCTGCTCATGCAATTGCTAAAAGGTTCTGGTCTGGTCAAGTTAGACTTCAAGGACCCGGATGACAGATCACTCTTTACTTCGGCTACAAAGATAGTCACTATAATAGTAATTGTAGCAGAAGGTGGGCTGTACGGAGCGAGTGTCTATGGGCCACTTACTGCAGATAACGCTCCCTATGCCATCTATGTAGTAATTACTCAGCTTATAGGTGCCAGTATAATCGTGATGCTAATGGATGAGATGGTACAGAAAGGATGGGGCATTGGCTCGGGCCTAAGTCTGTTCATCATGGCAGGCATCGCCCAGACGATACTCTGGAACACATTCAGCATAGTCCCAGCAGATGATGGCCCTGTGGGAATATTGCCGTTTACAATACATGCCACTTATGAAGGCCATGGTGCAGATGCTCTTTTCCGCACAGGTCAGCTTCCAAGCATCTTTGGCCTTGCGCTAACAATTGGAGTCATACTTATACTCGTGTATATCGAAGGTATACATGTCGATGTCCCAATCGTCTCTACAAAATACAGAGGTTTTACAGCGGTATACCCAATCAAGCTACTTTATACTTCGGTTATACCTGTCATACTTGCATCTGCACTCACTGCAAATGTAGCATTTATGGGGCAAATGCTGTGGGCAAACTATAACCCTAATAACGAGAACCCGGCATTCAACTGGATTGCGCAATATGATCCTAATTCAGGGGGACGAGGTCAGGCTACGCCTACAGGTGGCGTACTATACTATATCACAGCTCCTCGGAGCCTCGATGTAGTCGCAGCCGATCCATTAAGGGCAGTAGTATACGTCATATTCATGACAGCCATAGTCACAGTTTTTTCAAGACTGTGGGTGGAGCTTGGCGGCCTGTCTGCAAGAACTGCGGCACGTAATCTCCTTGACGCAGATGTGCAAGTACCCGGCTTTAGGCGCTCAGAAGGCTCAGTGGAAGTGCTGCTAAACAAGTATATCCCTTCGCTGACAATAATCAGCGGAATCATTCTTGGCCTTCTCTCTAGTGTTTCTAACGTATTGAATGTCTTTGGCAGCGGAACCGGCCTTCTGCTAATGGTCAGTATCATGGTAAGTTACTACCAGACGCTGGTCAAAGAGCAGGTCGACGTCATTATGCCAAGTCTGGCGGCTCTACTTGGCAGAAAATAAACGCGCAATAATTGTTGGCATTCCAGGCGTGGGGAAGACCACCCTCATTACACGAGCAGCTGAGATGCTAAATCAGGCGCGCAAGACCACAGTTGTAATTTTCGGCACCGTCATGTTTGAAGAGGCTAAAAAGATGGGCCTCAAGAACCGGGACGAAATGCGCAGAATGAGTATCGAAGATCAGAGGCGACTGCAGGATTTAGCTGCTCAGCGAATTACAGAAATGAAGGACGATATAGTGATGATCGACACTCATCTTTTTATCAACACAGATGAGGGATACTATCCCGGTCTTCCAATGAGGTTGCTAAGCATCATGAAACCAACGAATATAGTCATGGTTGCTGCAGACCCAAGTGAGATAGCAGAGAGGCGCAAGTCTGACCAGACTCGCCAGCGGGACATTGCTTCTGCAGAAAATATCCAAAAAGAGCTTGATATCTCAAGAGTTATGGTGGCATCTTGCTCTATTCTAACAGGTGCGCCATTTGCAATAATCATGAACAATGACGGCCAGATGAGAGCAGCAGCAGCAAATATAGCAAAGATACTGATAGGAGATGGAAGTTGAATCTGCTGCAGAATCTATTGATGCAGTCGCTTATATCGCCCCAATATACCTCACACCCAATATTTCCTGATATGGTAAGTGCTATGCTTGTTGCGCTAATAATAGCAGTGAGCATGAATTTTGCTTTTGCTATGCTCAGGAAAAAGACCACTGACATTGAAAAGATGAACAGGATCATGAAGGAGACAAATGAATGGCGCAAGCAATACACTGATGCAATCAAAAAGCAAGACAAGCCCAGAATTGAGGAGCTGAAAAAGAGGCAAGCCTATGTAAACAAGATGGCTCTTGAAATGCAGCAACAGCAGATGCGTCCTATGTTTATATATATGATACCGTCGTTTCTCATCTGGATCTTTGTATTCCCTGCAATATTTGGCGCAACCGTGTCGCTATCGCCAATATACATCCCATGGATAACGTGCAGTGACGCAAATGTCCAAACTGACACTCAACCAAAATTAGATGCAAATGGCCAACCTGTAATAAATCCTGATGATGGTGGAATTACCCTTAAGGGTCCATGCCGATTGCCGGGCCAGGTTTATCTGTGGGGTTGGTTCCTGATGACCTCATTTGCATTCAGTGGAATAATATCCAAAGTGACCAAGACAAGTATGCCGAGCATAACAGGATAAGATGGTCGCCAATAAATTATTTAGTATTGTAATTTCAGGCTGGCCTGCGGTAGGCAAGACTACCATAGCTTGCAAGCTTGCAGAAGAATTTGACATTGTAATGTACAATGGAGGTGACATATTAAAGATGCTTGCTGAAGAAGCAAGCAGAGGTTACTCAGTTAAAAGAGATGATTGGTGGGACACTACAGAAGCAAAAAAGTTCATGGAGGAACGCAAAACAGATCCTTCCTTTGACAAAAAAGTAGACGATAAGCTCATCCAGATAGTGAGGAAAGGAGGGACAGTCATTACAAGTTATACACTACCTTGGCTGGTAGTAGATGAATCAGTCATTATTATCAAATTTTGGCTTAGAGGATCATTGGAAAACCGTGCCAAGAGGATGGCCAACCGCGACGGCACCAACTTTGCAGAGGCAAAAAGGATAACCAAGCTGAGGGATGAGGAGAATAAAAGGATCTACTACAGACTTTATGGCTTTCGCTTTGGCGAGGATCTGACGGTTTTTGACTACGTACTCAACACAGATTCGCTATCACTTGACTCCCTTATAGAGATATCAAAATTAATAGTCAGACGTCACATAGGTGGACAACAACATTGGTGAGGCTACCGCAGCTAGAAAACCTTATCAAGATAGATGATGACATTACCAACGATAACTATGGCTATTACCCGGATAAGAGATCAATTGAGTCGCTGCTCTATTATGGATTAGTGCTTGTAGATAAGCCCGCTGGCCCTACAAGCCACGAGGTTGTTGCATGGATAAAGCGCATATTAGAGGTAGAAAAGGCAGGTCACAGTGGCACACTTGACCCTGGCGCAACAGGTCTTTTGCCAATAGGATTGGGAGAAGGCACCAAGGCATTATCTGTACTGTTGTTAGGACCAAAAGAGTATTACGCGCTTGCGCGCCTGCACTCATATGTTTCATCGGATAAACTAAGAAGAGTAATGCGAGAATTTACAGGTGAAATATACCAGCGGCCGCCCCAGCGCTCATCTGTCCGACGTGTGACTCGTGTGAGAAGTGTCTATGAATTTGACTACCTTGAAGATTACGACAAGCTCGTGCTCATGCGTATCCTATGCCAGGCAGGCACATACATTCGCAAGATAATCTACGATATTGGAGAGGTTATATCATCTGGGGCTACGATGGTGGAGCTCCGCAGGACAAAGGTAAGCAACCTCTCAGAACAGAACGATGGTCTTGTACGGCTGCATGATATTGTAGATGCATACCAGCGTTACAAGGAAAGAAAGGACGAAGAAAAGCTGCGTAGACTAATCCTGCCAATAGAGCACTGCATAGAAGGTATACGTGCCATCACGGTGCGCGATACAGCAGTCGATGCGCTTTGCCATGGCGCACCCCTTGCCGTGCCTGGCGTAATAGCATTGCCAAAAGACCTACGCAAGGGTGAGCTTGTAGGCGTCTACACTCTAAAGGGAGAGATAGTAGGGTTGGCACAGACTGCGATGATAAAAGAAGAGATCGAGCAGAACGTAAGGGGAATAGCGTTTGTCATGAAACGGATCATTATGAAGCCCAATACTTATCCAAAGGCATGGCGCTCAAAGGGTGAGCAGTCCATCAATGTACCGACACCCTTAGAAGTCGACCTCGACAAGCTTGAAAATGAAAACCCTGATGAGTTCTGAGAATTAATTTTAAAGAGTTTCTCCGATGCCTGGACGCTTGCGATCCAGTTTGGCAATATTCTTTGCAAGGTTTTCAATCGTGCCGGGAATGTGACAGCGACACATACAATCGTTGCAATCGACGTGACTACCTGCCTTACAATGATCGGATAATCCCTGAGTAGCCAAAAGCATTGATTGGTGCCACATTCCTCAATTTTTAGCTTTGTCTTTTTGCAGATAATTAATATACTGATATGTTAGCTAGTGCACATGTTATCTGATGCCGGGGTCGCCTAGCCCGGTAGGGCGCAAGCCTGGAATTGTTAAACCGGCCAGCTTGTGACCCGTGAGGGTCCCGAGGGTTCAAATCCCTCTCCCGGCGCTTATTATAAGGATATTAGCGAATATCATAAACTCGATGAGAGCAAACAGCAGAAGATTGAGAATTTGAAAATACATGTCAAAATTGAGCTCGTTCATGTCAAAACCAGAAAAATTGAGAAAATCCATGAAGTATTTTATGTCAGTTACGACAGTGTTTTTCTTAGAAATTGTGAAATTTAAAATTCACGGCTGCCTAACAATAACTACTACACTCTACAGGCAGTTTGTGCAATTCCTCCGATTTGTAGAGCTTGTTGCAATATGAGCACTTTCAACGGAACATCATATGATGTAGTTACAAAGAAGTGTTTGCATCAAGCTTTCAGATTTGCAATGGAGCAAGGTTAAGGCGCTTTAGATGTTGTGGACCTTATCATGATATACCCTTTGATTCTTTTTGTCATTGAAAAATCAAGTGAATCTTTCCTTTGATCACATCTTTTAAGCGCTTACTAAATGCTTTAGGTCATTCCTTCAATTCAAGAGGCCAGTATTCTTACGAGCGTAATAC
>JBKPEN010000297.1:0-11021 GCA_046728425.1 Thermoproteota archaeon | reverse complement strand
CCTTTATACTGTGTTGTATCATTACTTATCTTGGCAGCGATGTAATCTGCTGTAGGTTGGAATTTCATTATTTGCTTGACAGCATCAACATCAACAGTTCCTATACTTATCGTATTTACTGTTTTCGTTGGTTGGGCGTCTGCTTTTTCAGAACTTTTTACACTTACACAGGTAAAAAATAAAGAAAATATAACAATTAGGATAATTTTTAATCTTGGTCTGACTACTGTTTCCTGAATTTTAATAGCCTTATTATTCAACGCTAACCTTAAATTTTATTTTTGTATTTTATGGTATATGAATATTGCATATTATTGCTGTCTTATTGTTCTTTTAAGTTATTTTGCAATATACTTTTCCAATATTTGGAACGGGCCCAGAGGGATTATACAGAAAAACCCTCAGAAAATAGAGTCGATCTAGAGGGCGTTCGAGGTTGATAAGAAGAAGAAACTAGCGAAAGCAACCTATAGGGGAAAGGTTTCTTTTACTTTTGCTGCCAGAGCTGCCAAAAAAGATCTTTGGAAATGACCACTGCAGTTTACATATATTAAGCGTAGCAGATGGCATGGTGCAAAAGATTTTTTGTAGTGTATTCTGACGGGCAAGGATTGTCTAGACTAATCCGCCTTACATTGGTAAACGTAAACTCATTTAATCATGGAATCTGAAGAAGGCTCCTAGCATGCAGCAAGAAAATAGAACCAGATGTCCGGGCAGGCCAAAATTGATGATTTTGATAATGATGATGATAATGATTATTATCAATAGGAAAGGGAGAAGATAGGGAGATGAGTGAAGGGAAAAAAGAAACGATCTTGGTCACCGGCACCAGTGGTAGGATTGGTTACGCTATAGCAAAGAGGTTGGCTGAGGAGCAACAACAATCCTTTAACGTCATCGGCTTTGACCTTAAGGCACCGTCGTACTCTCTACCAGGCGCTAAATGCTTGGACGTGGATCTAACTAATGAAGAAAGTACTCTCCGCGGGCTGCAATCAATCCGTGACCTCCACGGTGATCGCATAGCTTCTGTAATTCACCTTGCTGCTTATTATGATTTTTCAGGCGCGCCGAGTCCTCTCTATGATAAAGTTACTGTTGGAGGTACCCGGCGCTTGCTTCGGCAGCTTCAGGATTTCAAGGTCGAACAGTTCATCTTCTCCAGCACCATCCTGGTACAAGCTCCCTCCAGGCATGGAGTCCGGATTAACGAGGATTCACCGCTTGATATTCCTCCCAAATGGGCATATCCAAAGTCAAAGATCGAAACTGAGAACGTGATCCATGCAGAACGTGGGAACATGCCGGCCGTAATTCTGCGTATCGCAGGCGTGTACGATGACCTGTGTCATTCGATACCGTTGGCGCTGCAGATACAACGCATCTACGAGCGAGACCCCATAGCCTATTTCTCTCCAGGAGACCCTTCTGCAGGTAGGCAGCCCTACGTGCATAACGATGACGTGGTGGAAGCAATCTTGCGTGCGTTAGCACGGCGAAAGGAACTATCGCCCGAAGTTATACTACTGATAGGTGAGACCGAGTCCCTCAGCTATGATGAACTCCAGCGCGCCTTTGGACAATTAATATACGGCGTGGAATGGAATACGCGGGCAATTCCCCCGCTGGTGGCCAAGACCGGTGTACGGCTTTTGAAACTTCTGGGACTCGGAAGATCCGCGTCAATTGCACCTTGGATGATCGATCTCGCCCAAGACACTATGGAACTCGATATCGCCCGCGCCCGCACTATGTTGGGTTGGAAGCCCCAGCACTCCTTGCGAGACACCCTGCCCAAAATGGTATCATTACTCAAAGCAGATCCTTTTACTTGGTACCATGAGAACGAGCTCAAATTACCACGGCGGCTGAGGAAACTGATGCCTGTAGCTGTGAGTACGGGGATCAGCTAAATTGTTTGCAGCGGCATTGCCAGGCACCTCTTTTCAGGAAATACCCCTTGTACTTCTTTTAAAATTTAATGGGCTTTGTCTGCGCTGTCAAGTTGAACTTCAAGAATTTCGAGCAACTCTTGGCACCCTTTGATTTCATCTGAGCTTCGCTGTAAGTGTCTAGAAAATAACAAGGACTTAGCGGGATTCGATAGGAAAACCTTCAGAATTGAGACACTGCAATCACATAGGAGGAGAGGCCCTCAATGCTGTGGAGCCATCAGATTCTTCAGCATGTAAATGTATTTGCCACACTGTTTGTTATTTATATGTCTGTATTAAATAGAGCGGTACTATATCATACAATGCATGAAAGTCTATAGAATTTCTGCTATTACACTCAAAGTAAAGGATATGGAAAAATCACGCTCTCTATATTCAAAGATCCCCGGTTTTAGGCTTACATATGGAGGAGAGACTTCTGATTCTTTTACAACATTTGAATTAGGCGAAGGAAACAAGGCAACAACGTTCCTTAATTTAGAACGGATAGAAGGTGACGAAGGCAGCTTTGATTTCTCCAAGAAACCTGACTTAGGAAAAACTAGAGGTAGTGAAGATTTTGGGAGGGTAATATTTCATACTGAAAATGTGGATAAACTTTATTCATATATGAAACAGGATGAATATCTCTCAAAGTATGTTGTGTTTGAAAACGAACCTGCCAATGCTCCATGGGGAGAAAGGTTTTTTCATATTCGCGAACCAAATGGCTATCAACTATCATTTGCAAAGCCATTGTTTTAAATGGATCAGTAATTTGATAGTCATTATTGTTGCGTTCTACTACTTACGGGGTAATAATCGTCTTGCATGATGGAAAAAATAAGAGTTGACACTTGTCCTACATTAGGTGAGGAGTTACTAGATACACAGAAAATATCTCGCCATCTCCCCACTTTACCTACACCTTCTCACATTTGAACGTGAATTTGGGAGTCCTATAGTGGGATCATCGCTTGGCAGGAGAGATATATTATGCCTCTCCCACTTTTGGTGGCATCTCTGTATGATTCAATATAGGGGCTTCGATCAACAATATATTGAGAAAGGTTTGAAATGATCAAGTTGAATTTATTGTGGCGTAAGTTCTACAATCAATCCCTGACTCCATTTGTATTTTGTATCCATTAATTTCAAGACTTCTGCAGCCAATGCAGACTCCTTCCCTTGATAAACTATTCGTGCGTTACCTTTGAACATATTATCATTTATGCTAAATGAAACTGCTGGATTATGTTTAATATTCTGAACCCAGTGCGCGCTATCAAGCCACTCAGATATTATGTAATATCTTTTATTATGCTCCGCAAACCATATCTCTATTGTGTGCTGTTTGCCTGACTTCCATCCCTGGGTGGTCAAATATAGGAACTGTGGTTTAGTCAACTATGTGATTTTGTAACACTGTATTATTTAATTCGATAGCGCGCGCCTCGTTGAAGATTTCGGCTTGTTAGACTTAAGATATGGGATATGTTCATGCAGTCAGTTCCTCTCTCGACCATGAAGAATTTCCTCTTCTTAGATATTTGTTAAACCATTCAACTGTTTTGTTAACAGCAGGTTCAACATATTTCTCTACATCATAGAGATCAATGTGGTTAGGAGCATCCACCCACATGATTTCTTTTGGTTCGCCTGCTTTATCGTATACTTCCTGCGCAAATTTTGGTAAGCAGTATTTATCATTTTTTCCGTGGATGATTAGTAGTGGAGTTGGTGTGACATGATGGGCATGAGGAACCGCGTTAAATGACATCAAATTCTCAATGGATTCACTGGTATAGCGATTGACCCATCCAGGGCTCCATGAACGTGAAGTTCCATAATATTCAAAAGGTTCATCCCCTGTCATTGCAGCAGGCTTACCTTCCGTTGCTACTGCCGGAATGTACTGCACTTCGCCGGTCTCGTAGTGTTTTTGCCTAGAAGCATTCAAGTCTTCAAGCCGTTTAACAAGAGCCTCTTTGCCAATCATCTCCAGAAAGGTGTCCCCAAGGTTAAGACCTGAAGCTACCAATGATACTGCCCTTATGCTTCTATCCCAAGCTGCCAATTGAAGTACATATCCTCCACCCATCGATATGCCGCAGGCTCCTATCTTCGATCCATCTACTTCAGGCAGAGAAGCTAGAAAACTTGTTGCATTCTTTAAATCCTCAATTTTCTTACTAGGATCTTCATGTTGCCTTGGGGTGCCTTCACTTTCGCCAAAATTCCGATGGTCAAAGGCTAGAGTAACAAAACCCGCTTTGGCAAGACGATCAGCCCACAGGCCAGCAACCTGTTCTTTTACTCCTGTCATTGGACCGGCCACAACAACCGCAGGTAGTACATCGGCTTCCTTGAAATTAACAGGTCGGAACAGGTTGCCAACTATTTTGTACCCTTCGCTTAAGAACTCGACCTTTTTTCGATCTTGTTTCATATCCATAAAAGTAATTAGGCAAAAATATAAGTTGAAAAGTGATGAGTAGGATACTAGGTGATGAACTGGAAACTTGATAATGGATGAACAAAAAATCATGTACAGCACTGAAGGTATGAAAGCCTGCCCAGTTGACTTGACATTTAGAATAATTGGAAAAAAGTTTACTGTTTTACTCATACGTAACATGTTGAGCAATCATACGAGGTTCAATCAATTCCTAGAATCCATAAAAGGGATGAATCAAAAGATACTTTCTGCAAGGCTAAAGGAAATGGAAAAGGACGGACTGATCACCAGGAAGGTCTATGCTGAAACACCATTGAGAGTAGAGTATTTTCTTACAGAAAAAGGGCTAGCTATAAAACCAATCCTTGATCAGATGGCTGCTTTTTCTCTACAATACTGTTCGAAAGACGTGTTTGAAGATGGAAAGCCAAGAAGCTTGCAAGATGTTATCCACTAATCACCTATCAATCTGCTAAAATGTTTGAGGTGATGAGCTTGATCGATTCATCGTCCGGCGCATCGAATATACGTAATAATACTCAGGATTATCGTTGAGGGGATGGTGTTTTTATACTAGGAAATGTGTCAATAGTAGTAAGGAGACGCATTACTTATCCCAGACAACAGGTTCGATGTTTGTCAATTCTGTGGAAAGAAGTTCGAACGTGAGGAAACCCTGGCAGTTCACGTGATGGAAGAGCATGATTCTCTTATCGGAAGTGATGATGAAAAATGACAATAAGGTTAGGTGGGTAGGTCTAGTTCTGCGGTGGTTTTTTCCCGCCTGAAGATCTTCTTCTATAGGCTAGTGCTCCCCCCGCGGCAAACCCGATACCTGCAATGGCTGCAACAAAATAGAGGAATTGGCTGTTCCCTCCGACAGCTCCGAATAGACCTCGATCTCCAGCAGTCATGGTCTTTGGAACCAGCCAAGTATCGCATTTGAACCTAAGGAAGTTATGTAAAGCAGGCACTTTATACTGAAAGGCTACATGCTAGATATTGCAACTGTTGCGTTGTTTTTATATCATCGTATTATTGTTGATAGTTGTATCATTAGCTACCGATCTAAATGCACTGAATGCCTCAATCTCAAATCTCAATGACTCGGACAAGAGTTCAAGTGATTTTTCATTTTCAGACGGATCTCCTGTGGATAGGTAATTTCTGAGATGTTCATGACTCATCATTTCTGTCCTTATGGACTCTGAGTAAAGATCAATAGCTTTGCTATAGTTTAGCGGTAGCGAGGCCGGCCATTGTTTTAAGGCATCTGTCCTAGATAGCAATTGTTGATACATTTGCAGATAGAGATCTGTAATCCTCACAAAAGTTTGATTATCATATACTCCTGACTGCAATTTGGCTATTTCGTCTTGGTAGGCAAGGGAAAGACCGCGGGTATCATTAACAATTGCTACGAAGGCATGTTCGAACGCATGGATTGTGGTAATTTGTGATGATGGTAGCTGTTGCATTTCTGTTTGATTTTCTGTTAGCTGTTGAGTTCCTTGTTGCTCAACTGCATCAATAGATGTTAGGAGCACCGGCTTATGCAGCATTTGCGTCATGTAAATTTGCTCCACTGCATAGGCTTTTGAGTTTGCATGACTAAGTTCTCCCAACATTGCTACGGACAGTATCAGCATGGAAGCTAACAGTCCAAAATACCAACTTCCTTTACCATTATGTACAATTAAACTAATACCCTCTAATTGGGGTTTATTATTACTCTTTGCCCAAGTCATTCCTGTAGGTGTCAATGCTGTATTATATTTAATCACAATGAAAATAATCCTCAGGGATCATAGACGAGCCAATACCAGATACACTGCTATAGAATACTATATTTTCTATCAAATAATGGCTATGAAGCCATTGCACTTGCTGCTTGATATGGCTTGCAGAAGAGGCACATTTCATAAATAGCTGTTTTCATTATACCGGAGCAGGAAAAAAATTCCCTCATGTCGGGCTCGATAGAAATCCACCTCATGCGGCAAAGTGATATTCCACAAGCAGATAGAATAATGAGACTTGCTTTTGGCACCTTCTTGGGTTTACCCGATCCTTTGTCATTTATGGGTGATGCGGATTATGTCAGGACGCGCTATATGGCAAACCCGTCTGCTGCACTAGTTGCTGAAGTTGAAGGTAAATTGGCAGGTTCAAATTTTGCACTGAATTGGGGTAGTGTAGGAATTTTCGGTCCTTTAACTATTCATCCAGACCTGTGGAACAAAGGTGTAGCAAAGCGGTTGCTTGAAAAGACTATGGATATTTTCGATAAATGGAAAATCAAACATGCGGGTCTCTTTACCTTTGCTCAAAGCATCAAACACATCCATTTGTACCAGAGCTTTGGATTTTGGCCTCGTTTCCTAACCAGCATTATGTCAAAGACAATGGAGCAAACTCAAGAGCGAGAGCAATCATCCTATCATTGGAGTAAATTCTCAGAGTTGAACTCATATGAAAAAACGGGAGTCATTGAAGAATGCAGGGATCTTACAAACCAAATTTACAATGGACTCAACCTGGAAATGGAAATATATTCTGTAGAAAAGCAACGTCTAGGTGATACAATCCTTCTCCGGGAAGATAATAAAAACAAAGGTACTTTGAATGCAATGGCAATTTGCCATTGTGGTCCAGGGACAGAAGCAGGCAGCGGAACTTGCTATGTGAAATTTGGTGCTGTCAGGCCCAGCCAAGATTCCTCAACATATTTTGACCATTTATTAGCTGTTTGTGAGTCATTCGCTAAATCGCAACAGTTATCACGTGTCACTGCTGGAGTAAACCTTGGACGTCACAATGCATATAGAAAGATGATTGAACACCACTTTAGAACAGATCTACAAGGGGTTGCTATGCATAAACCTAACGACGCAGGTTACAATAATGAAAACGTCTATGTGATTGATGATTGGCGATAATGAATATAATAGATGTAATAAGTACCCTCACAGGTCGGATATGAGCAGATTTACTCTTTAGACATGCCGCCTTTGCGCTGTTATATTATTAAAACCTGGGCTCGGAGGAAACCGGCAGAAAAACCTTCAAAAATAGACTCGATCAACCATATTTAGACAACAAAAGGAACACTATAACTTACAATGCGTTAGTGAGGATAGAAAAGAGAGTGGAATATGCCTAACTACTCCATAATCACCTCATCAATCTTTCTGCGCGGTGTAGGTTTAACATCCTTACCATATCCTAGGCGCATGAGCAGTTGCGGAAAGCCTGCACTTCTGCCCAATGCTTCACGCAATCTTAAGCGAAGTTCTGGAACTTCGATTGGCTGATCCATAAATGATGCCCATATGTTCTCAGCTCTGGCTTTTAAGAGGATTCTTGCCAAAACCTGGCCTGTTTGGATCCAGTTTAATGGCTCGTCAGCATCAGTCCCCAACACAGCCAGCACAGGCGAACCAGTCGCTAGTTGCATGTCTTTCGCAGCCTGACCTTTACCCATATCAAATGTTCTTATTAAAAACGGCCCCACGTATGATGCGATATCGGATATTCCGTGAGCGTATCCTGGCATGCCATCTCTGCTATTGCTTCTGTTTGGGTGAACCCAAGCGGCAAGCTCCCTGCGAAATTTTTTGTCTGATAATTGGATCTTGTCCCCTTGCGAAATTAGGTCCGCTATTGATTTCTTTTTCATGTCCTCTTCGAGTAGGTCCAGCCATGCGCCACGTAGTCTGGCAAGATCCTTTAATGACACTAGAAGGTCGTCTGGCAACTTCTTGCTCTCATACGGTGATCTATTTGACCTTCTTTTTGTAATAGCTTCAAACAATAAGGCATCCTGTTGAGCTAGCTTCTGAGCTATTGTATCGCCTTCCTTCAATTCAACTTTGGTGAGTAAATCAGGATTGTTCTTATCTGGTAACAAGTCGCTTATATCCGCCAACCCAAAGTGGTTTGCAGCCAGACGTAGGTGCTCAAGTGCAGCTCCACAACTTATTATCATTTCTCTGTCTTCGGGGTCAACTACTGGCAATGCACGAGTTCTGTCAGCATAAAGCTCGATTGTCTTATCCTCGACTATTTTGAAAAGCCAAGGTTGAGTGTTATGACCAGATGGAGCCAAGATAGCGTACTTTAGAATGAAGCTTATCTTTTCAGGCCAGGCCCCTTTTTTCGGGAACTCGTCTTCAGTGACATTCCAAGTAGAAAGTGCGGATTCCGATAACTGCTCTTTGTGCTCGACGCTTCTATCTGGCACAATCGATATTATTTTGCGTACTAGTTAAGATTATGGGGGGAGAGGATTGTTTGATCCAGACCAGAGATTATCTACTCGAAATATTTGAGGACTGTCATTTTTAAAAACCCGGGCTCGAGGGGTTCGTGAGAAAAGCCTGCAGAAAGCAGATTCGATGAATCGCAGCGGCACAAAATAAAAGCGGCGGGAGAGGTTCTGGGGTATTTCTTGCTGATGTGTTCATTTTATGAAAGGATATCAATCCTTCACTAACCAAGAAACATTAGGAAAACAAGCCAGTAACAATACCATACACCTGTTGGTCTCCAAAATGGTCTTCTGTGTCTAGATCATCTGGATCAAAAATGAAAATATTGCCTTTAGAAATCGATATTGATACATCTGCATCCTCCCAAACAGGTACACCATTTATTTTGATGTCTGCTGTTCCATTTACTGATAAGCTATAATCTTTTGTTAATGCAATTGGCTCCCCACTATTATTATCATATGGTCTAAAAGCAGTTATCTGATGAATGTGTGGCTTACTACCATCCATAGGTGATGCAAGAAAGTTTACTGCAAATTCAGTAATATTTCCATTATTTACATTTAAATTCCATTCTCCTGTAAGGATGACTTTAAATGCATCTGTAATATTGAAACCAGACTCAGGAACTGTAATTACTAGAGAACTTATTTGGCCAATAGCAGAAAAAGTGGTAATATTATTATTATTATTATTATTATTCCCAACAGCAGAATCAAGATCTTCTGAATTAGAAGAAGTTGCAGAATTAGTGTTGTCTGTTGTCTGGGCATAAGCAACAGGTACAGCAGCAGCCGCTCCCAGGTTTGATGATAGTGTATCATCGATACTTATAGTTGTCTCGCAGGACAGTATTGCTAACAGTACACAGGCACCAAATGCAGATATTAATTGAAATGCCAAAGCAGTAGCCACATTCTTCATCAATTACTATGCATAGTCATATACATTCCTCTCTGATGACCTTGTAGGTTATCGTTGACAACTTTACCCTGTACAATCTTCATTCTATTCATTCTCTTAGCACCTCTCATTAAGCTCTTTTTTTAGCATTCTTCTTCTCTTTGATTTCTGTGTATACCGAAAATTTCTCTAATACTATTCATTCAGCACTATTATAACCTAGAACTTGAGTTTCATTCAGTTCTCTAAGATTATTTTTGAGCATCATCAAAACGGAGCCAATGATTTGTGTGCTCTTTTTTCATATCACCTATTTTTTGAAATAATCTACCAAAAAGGACCAATATCTTTTCGAGCCCGGGGGATTCGGGAGAAAAACTTCAATATTTGGAGACAGTGTTATATCAAACGTGATGGAAGAATAATGTACTCCGCACCTATGGACTTGATTTTGACTTCCTGTTAGGAAACCCAACACATATTGTGAGACCAGTGGAGTTTACTCTCTATTTTACTAGTAAAAAACAAGGAGTTGAGCTGAGAGAAACTCAACTCCCGCCTGGTTCAAGTTACATTGAGTAGCAGAGCCATATCGTGAAAATTTAGATATAACAAAAAATAGTGCTGTCGATATATAATAATCAATGACCCATCTTACGCTTGACGACATTGCAAGAATGGTAGAATATATCCCTATTACTGGCACTCTTCCTAACAGTGGTCGATTGGTAGAAGGCGAAACAATCGATTCAAATTTTCTAATCAGGGAGGTAGATAGCTTTGCATCAAAGTTAGATTTACCTAGAAAAGGATCTATCAGTCTTAGAGATATCGTAAAAGTCTTCAGCTTGTACCTAAAAGACGCAGACTGGGAACTGATAGTGAACAAACAGCGTTATTCTCAACTTCGAGAAATGGGCTGCACATATCCAATGCAGTACTTGCTCTTCGATTTCTGTTTGGCTGCCTTAGATCAAGATTACATGAATGCAAGACTCTATCTGGCACATTCTTTTCATATACTCGGGCTGAATAAACCACTAAATCTTTTGCTCTCAGTAGTAGTAAACGAAGAGGAGCAACAGTTGCTCAAAGATAAGGATGTTAGAGAATTTTTGGCATTGTTGGCCAAAGCAGTAGAACCACGCAATGCAAGCATGTACGTCAACACATACGGTAATGAATTTAGTCGTCGGTATAGAATATACATGGGGGAGCTTAATAAACCCCAATCACAGAAAAAAACAAAAACCGACGATGATAGGGATTAGCTTGTGCCTGTCTGGTAAACATAATGAATATCATGCTTCAGCTAGGAGATCACTTGTCAGAGCCTGCTGGTTACACCGGGCATGAACGTGTGGAATGGCATATAGCTAAGGGAGATCTTTGCTTAGTTTGTATGATACAATGCAGGCTAGTGGCTGTACCCGGTCTGTCTCTTATACACAT
>JBKPEN010000151.1:0-9419 GCA_046728425.1 Thermoproteota archaeon | reverse complement strand
AATTCTCCATCCTCCAAGAAAAGTCCCTGTTGCAATAGCCGTGGCAGCCGCTAATATTACCCATACAGGAACCACAAATGATTCTGAATCTAGGAATCCACCTGCAATCAACAATGCTGTAATTACTCCCATTGTTTTTTGGCCATCATTTGCACCATGTGTTAGTGAAAAAAATATTGAAGAACCGATCTGTAGCCTTCCAAACACTCCATTGACTAACTTTGGTTTTGAATCTCGTAGAAAATACATTATTGCAATGGCAAAAGCAAAAGCAAGTACAAAACCAAGTATTGGGGATACCACCATAAAGACCAGTGTTTTCTCAATGCCTCCAAATACGACTGCTTCTAATCCTCCTGCAATCAATGCAGAACCAACCAAACCACCTATTAGCGCATGGCTGCTTGAAGAAGGCAGACCAAAATACCAAGTAATGAGGTCCCATGTTATTGCACCTATTAGTCCTGCAAGTATGACATATACAGTTGAGAACTCGGGTTGTATAATTCCTTTACCGACTGTTGCAGCAATAGCAGTACCAAAAATAAACGGACCAGCAAAGTTCGCTACGGCAGCCATACTTACAGCATAAAGTGGTTTCAGAGCCCTTGTTCCAACAACTGTAGCAATTGCGTTAGCTGAATCGTGAAAACCATTTACAAAATCAAAAAACAATGCAGTTACTATTGTACCTACAACTATGCTAACAAGTCCTTCTTCTACCATTAGGAGCTTTCAACCATATTTTAGAGCAATATCTTCTACGATATCTGCTGTATCCTGACATTTGTCGATAGAGTGTTCTAGGTTCTCATAAATATCCTTCAATTTTATTATCTCAACAGCATTTGTATTTGTCTCAAATAGTTCTGCTATTGCATTTCTATATACCGTGTCTCCTTCATGTTCGTATTTCCTTATCGTGCGGCAATGTCCAACCAGATCGTTAGCATTTTTGAATTCTCTGAGTCTTTTCATTAGAAGATAAATCTCTTGTGATGCCGAGAGCAGCACTTTCGAAAGTTCAATCATGTACAGCGTTGGTTCTTTTATTTTGAACATCACAAGTTTATCAGCAGTTTCATCAGTATAGTTTACAACTTCATCTATAGAAGTTGTAAGCCTTGAGATATCTTCTCGGTCTAAAGGAGTTACAAATGTTTGAGATGTTATAGTAAATAGGTCATGGGTAATTTTATCCCCTTCATGTTCTAGAGCCTTAATTTTCGATTTGCGTTCTGTTATAGTGTCATAATAGGTAAAGAGCTCAACAAGTGACGATGTGGCCTTGACTAAGTTAGCGCCTTGATTTTCTAGCATATCAATAATAGTCTTGTCGTTAGCCCTAACCCATGAAAGCCAACCAGTGCGCATAAGCTAGCCAGTCATTTCGTTCTTGGTTGCCACATGTATAAATAATAATGCATGCTTTGCTTTAGGATTGAAGTAACATTAAAGCCAAAAAGTTAAGTTAAATGGCCAAGAAGGCTTCAACCAAAGGTTAAAAGCTAGCTTCTCTCTACAATAGCTCGGTAGAACCCTTCTAAAAGAACTGATGATAGAGCGGGACCGTCGGGTTCCGACAGAAAAACCTTCAGTAAGGTTTGTAATCAAAGCTCGATATGCTTGCGCTTAAGGAGAATCGCAAAGAGGAAATTGTAAAGCGGTGTTGGTACGACCCAATGAAAGTCTTTTATCAGATATCTTCCATGATTTTGATAATGTCATCATCTTCAATGCCAAACATTTCAGAAGATCGTGACAACACTGGCGTACCTGTAGCATGCAGCAAATGCAACGAGACATTTGAGACTGATTCAGACTACGTAGTTCACTATAATGAAAGGCATGCCGAATGATGGCAAGCTAGCAGGTTTTGATACCATTATTCTGACCAATGCGAGTAATGGTAACTACTCGATATTTACTTCGACTAATGCTATCCCCAATGCAAATGCTTATTCAGAGACCACTTTTACAGAGATATAGCAGTCAGAAGTCCCCCGATTCGATTATGCAGCAAATTGATCGGGATGCATATGGATTTTGTTCTTGGCCTATGTAATACCAGGTGTAGTTTTGAAAGTTATTTATTTATTTATCTTTAAGATGACACCTATGGGATAAGATTTCAATTGCAAGGAATTTTTACCTCTGAAGAGCTGCAAAGATACTCCAAGAAGTTTCTTTGCGGGATGTATATGATGGCTCATGGAAATGTGAACAATAGCATAAAAGCTTTTGATATCTTCTTTGAAAATGTCAGTCCAGAAGCCTATGAAAGACCGTCATACGGATATCAAGCAACAAATGAGATTGTCCAAGACCTTATACAAAAAGGGTTTATCGAAAGAACCACACTAGAAAACGTTAGATTAACTCAAAAAGGTTTGGATAAGTGTAAAGAGGATTGTCGTTGATGATCATCATATAATGACTACGCCAGACGACTTCGTTTTAGTAGGTAGAGTCTGCAGTCTGCTTACTGCTTTACATTTAGAGGTTTCAGTATTTGAAACCGTGTAATTAGTGGGCCCAAGGGCCCCCGTGCTTTTAGAGGTGTTATAAAAGAGGTTTCAATTCAGAAGTATGCAGAGACAGCTAAAAAGTTTTTGTTCCCAAGGGGCTGCGTGCTGATATTGGTTATTTGAAAAGATTCTGTGTTAATAGACATTTGGTTAGCTAAAAAATTTTGCTTGTAAGGACTAAGACAGGACTGGAACGCTTAATTTTATTATGAAAGTCTGTCTGCAGAAGAAGTCAAAAGCAAGAAAGGATTATTACTGAAATCACTGCGTACATGTAGTTTTCTAGTTTGCTATGAAGACTGTACGGTTGCTCTCCCTCTACCTGAAGAGCCGTGAGTCAGGGGAATGCTTGCTTGCATAAGACCTTCTTTTTTCTTGCTTGCAATATTATTCCTAACGCTTATCGACAGTAATTTGAAATCCTTATCCTCCTGAAGGTATAGTTATAATCCCAGCACTTGCAAGTTCCGATCCAATGCCATAACCAACCAATGCAATGCCGGTGCCAAGTCCAGCCATTTCTATACCACCTTTGATCCAGCTTTTCTTTGCTATGCGTCCCTTTAGCGCACCCACTATGAATGAGGATGTCACACTAATGACGATGGCTATCAGGATAGCAGTGCCGGATGATATCATACCACCAGCCTTCACAGCAAAGTAAGGGAGGATGGGAAGAATTCCACCCAGAAGAAAAGAACCAAACATAACCAATGCTCCTTTCAAAGGATTTCCAAGAATCTCCAGGTTAAGTCCCAGCTCTTCTGTCAACATAGTCTTGAGCCAGACATCTTTGTTCGATGTGATCTTGTTAACAACTCTGTTTAACTCCTCACCCTCAAACCCTTTGGCTCTGTAAATCTCTTCTATCTCTTCTTTTTCTTTTTCGGGAATAGTCTGCATCTCATATTCTTCACGCTTTATCTCTGATTCGAGTATTTCCCTCTGCGACTTTACGGCAAGATAGTTTTGGACGGCCATTGCTTTTGCACCGGTGAACATCCCAATCAGCGCGGCAAGGATGACTACATCCGCGGCTATTATAGCGCCGCCCACCCCGGCTACAATCCCAAGCGAAGTGTTGACACCGTCGCCGAATCCAAAAACCAGATCCCTTATGTAATTGCTTTCTTTAATATGCGGCTCAACGTGAGTTATCCGAGTGAACAATAAGCGCAGTTTGTTTTTCGGATTATTAAACTGCTTCCTGTAGTCTGGGATGACATAGCCCATCGATCAGAGATAAGAATGTGAGTAAAGAGGAGCCAAGAATAGACCTGCTCCTAAGAAGGCATGCAGGATATACTCTCTGGGAAATGTTCTCTACAAATATCAACATAAAAGATTGGCAAATGACTGAAGCAGCAAACATGAACTCTAGAACGGACAATTACCCTATGAATTAGAAGATCAAAAATGATGATCTCGCTGCCATGTAAGTAACAAAAGATAAGCTTTGTTAGAAGTACGTCGGAACTTTTTACGACTACTCTACTCCTCCTTCTTCCTGCTCCAGTGTCAATCCATAAAGCTGCATTATAACTGGATGAATGTTCAGATGAGCAGTTATCATAACCTTGTTTGGAGTCGCCTTCTCATTAACGTCATCTCTGAGCTGCAGTAGACCTATCTCTAGCTTGTCAATGTTTGACATCGCGTTGCTAGCATATTCATAGTATCTGCAACCATTTAGCGGAGGATAATCGATAAGAAGAGAACTAGACACACTTTTGTATTACTTTGAGGTCAACTTCTATTTGACATGAGATGGTGGAGGTTATACAGATAGATATGTTCGGATAATTTTTTCTCTTTGTACTTACCGATAGTTTCAAATGTATGCTGTCATTTTTTACATGGGGGTCGCGGTTTCATAGCTGCTACTGTGTGTGACATCATCGCAGAAGGCGGTGGTTATTTTGTCTGATGTTTTTTTGCCAGTTCCAGTATTCATACAGATCCTTGACATGTTTGGCACTATGGCTTTTGCAGTAACTGGGGCATTTAGGGCCATAGAGCACGGGTCCGACATAGTCGGAGTCATAATATTAGCCACGATAACAGGTGTTGCTGGTGGCGTTTTACGTGACATTGTCTTTGGGCGGATACCTCCACTCGCAATAACGAACCCTCTATACCTCATAATAACTGTCACAACTGCGGTTATCCTTTTTTTTCTCTATCACACGCTCAAAAAACATTGGAATCTGTTTTTGAAATTTGATGCAATAGGGCTTGGAGTCTTTACGGTTATTGGCGCGACTTTTGCATACAACTTGGCTGGGCTAAACTTTCTTGCTATGGCGTTCTCAGGCTTGCTCACTGCTATTGGTGGTGGGATACTCCGCGATGTATTTGTAAATGAAATACCGATAGTCTTTGTTAAAGAGCTGTACGCCTCTGCAAGTTTTCTAGGAGTTCTGATATTCTTTGGACTGCTACTCACGAATTTGGATCTTTATATCGCAGCTATATCAAGCATAGCTGCTGCCACAGGGCTGAGGTTGCTTGCGATGAAGTATGACTGGAACCTGCCTCGTGCCAAGGTAGAATAATAATAGTTCTTATTCTATGCATTATTTTATCCAAACCGCTACCTCTGATATCTTTACAGGCTATGGTAGAAGAGGCTTACACCTATTGTATTTGTTGTAGAGGCCAATAACTTCGAACTAAATAGTCACAAGGGGGTTTGATTCCTCCATGTAAAGGGTTCTATTGCTAGAGCTTTAAAGGTAAAGCATCCAACATTGGTCCGTGCCTGTCGGACTAACTACGAACTTTTAGCTCAAGGGCTCTGGCTTGGTGCGAATCCGGTGGAATGCAGCTCAAAATTGAGATGAATCCAAAAGATAGATAAACTCTAGAGTGGTTACATCTAGATCTCAGTCCTCTCCAGTTGCATAAACCAACTCTACAACTTTAGTTTGATTTTGAATAGAGCTGGCATGCTAGTAATAACTTCGAGAATCAGATTGTGTTTGCAGGGATGACTGTGTCTCATCCTGCATGATAAAGTCACTGACTACAGCTTTAGCCTGCCATTGCGGAATTACTATCTCTAGGGATAAAGTACGCAATCAGTCCGCCAATCACACCTAGAAACACAGGGAAGAGATACCATAAACGGGATCTATAAATCAGTGCTGACCTAGCCATAATATGTGTCTCTCTGCCGCTAGTTATGCTAGATGGTAGAGATATGATAGAAGATTCTAACAACTGAATTTATTAGAGGGGCTAAGAACCGATTTCATCGTGTCAGATTCACGCGGCTTGTCTCCAAAGGAATCTAGGGTTTACCATCCTTTTCGAACCTTTGTTCCACTGATTATTATCGCGGTTCCTGCAATTGGGTTATCTTTGCTATCGTACCACTATTCAATTCTGATGTCAGAAAGGATTGCAACAGCAGCTACTCAAGACCTGAAAGATAACGCAAGGATTCAATCGTACGATTTGTCCAAATCGTTAGAAAATAGACTCGAGTCGGTAAGGTGCAACTTGGAAATACTGGCAAATGCCCCATCGATACAGGCTGGCGAGTATTCGCAGGGACGCGCCTTAATCAATGCAGCCGAGGACACCACTGAGGGGTTGACAGATAGTTATTTTTGGATTGATGAGACGGGCAAGCTGCAGTGGGCTGGGGCCTTTGTGGATCAAAAAGTATACGACCAATATTATGGCGCTGATAGGACTGATAGACCATATTTTACTGAGCCCCGGGATACCCACCAGCCGTACTTTAGCACGCTTCGAGATTCAGTTGACGGGGTCCTCCGGATTTACACTGCTTATCCAATACTAGCCAGCAACGGCGAAATGTTCAAAGGTGTTTTAGTTGCGTCAATGAATCTAGGGTCGCTTGAAAACTCGGTCACTGAGCAGCTTGCCCCATACAATCAAGGCGCTGTGAGCCTAATTGATTGGAATGGCACTATACTCTACGCTCAAAATGATGCACTATTGGGAAAGAACTATCTCAGCAGCGGAGTCCAAAGCTTGCTGTTTACCAACTATCTACCAGCCAACCAGAAAGATACATTCAATGCCATTATACGAGATTCCATTGCTGGAAGTTCTGGCACGGTAGAATATTCATCATCAGGAGTCCCGCTGATTCTTGCCTACAATCCTGTAATGTTTGAAGAAGGTCATGAAGAAGGTCATGAAGAAGGTCATGAAAATAGGCAACAACCTGTAATGAGTCTACATCTCACTTTGCCAAAGTCGTTTGCATCTGACATTGTGCTCTTGATAGAACAGCAAAGAAACTTGAGCACTATTGTGCCAGCAGCCATAGGGGCTGTTGCGGTTGCTATTGCCTTGATGGTCATCAGATGGAATTCCAAACTGGAGTGCACGGTCAAGGAAAGAACCAGCAAGCTTGAAGCAGCAAATAGACAACTGGAAGCTAAAGAACAAGCGCAACGGGAATTTATCAATATCGCAGCCCACGAGCTTCGTACCCCAATACAGCCAATTCTTGGATTGTCTACTATTATACGAGAAAGAATATCAAATCTTGCCAGACAATTGCAAAGGGTAAACAAGGAGGTCGTTTACGAACCACTACAGGACCCTACTGCCATTGCCGCACGATCCGACTCAATTGATAGGGCCTCTTCTTTGTCATCATCCATAGAGGAGACTGTGCCAATGGTAGATATGATAAATAGGAATGCAAAAAGGCTCGAGAAGCTGACGAATAATCTGCTTGATATTTCACGAATTGAAAATGACAAATCTCTAGACTTAAGCAAAGAAAAGTTCGATCTCAGGCAAAAGATTGAAAACGTCATAGATGACGTGCGTAATCTTATACCCCGGGAGAAAGACATACAGATTAGGTTCGAATCCAATGTCAAGAAATCTTCTGTCATGGTTGAAGGTGATAAGGAAAGAATTTTCGAGGTTATCTCAAACTTTCTCTACAATGCTATCAAATTCACCGAAGAAGGCGAAATTGCGGTTGTTTTGGATGAAAAAGATGGTCAGGCGATGGTCAGCGTCAGGGACACTGGCAGCGGTATTGCTCCTGAAATTTATCCCAATCTATTCACCAAATTTACTACCAAGTCAGAAAGAGGCACAGGACTTGGACTTTTTATTGCAAAGAATATCGTTGAAGCACACGGTGGGAAAATATGGGCAGAAAACAATAGCTATGGCATAGGAGCCACGTTTACTTTCAGCCTCCCGACACCGATGTATGATACTGACGGAGGCATGACAAATGAAAAAAGATAAACCAAGCAGACAGTGTAGTTAGGCTTTATAGAATGATTGTAACTATCTCCCTGTAATACAGATCGGCAACAGCCTTTTGCATACCCATATTTGTTATTACTTTAGGATCTGATGGTATTGTTAGCTCAAATCTTGTGCAGACCCTACAAAATCCATGCTCCGTCAGTAGCATGCAGCTGAAAATTCAGACGAATCTAGGAGGGTAAGTCATGCTGCCTAGTGTATTGCAGAGGTGATGCTTGCGGCTTTCTTTTGTTATGGGATAGAATCGAAGCTTTGCAAAAAGACGGATTTTACGCCTAAGGGGATTTCTTCATTCCATAAACATAGGTTCGCCACGCTTTAGATAGTGATGGTGACCTATCAAAACCAATGTTTCAGCATGCCTCAATGAATGACGTGTAGGTTCAAACATCGAGTATCCAATGCAAATATTACAATTTCTGATAATCGATAACCCCTGAAAGACTTTAAATAACAATATTGTTACATCTTCGTTACGCAATGCAGGATCTTAGAACTGCATCATCAAACATTTTTACTTGTTACGTCTTATGAGCTCAAACTTCTATTGCGAGGCTTTTTATTACCTGCATGTTTAGGTGCTTTTCTTGCATATATCATAATATTTTTTATCGATGTAGAAAGAAGTGGGGCTTTCAATACCATACCTATGACAGTAGTGCCTATAGTTGGTACAATAATTGTGCTAAAGTTGCTCTTATACACAAAACTGGAAAAAACAGAAATTCATAGATTTAGATTTATTTTTCTAACACTAATATGTTTGTCAATTGGAGGACTAATTTATATTTATTACCAATTTTTCGCAGGAATACCTGCCCCTTTTCCATCAATTGCGGACTTCTTTTATCTGCCGGCAGCGGCGTTTCTTTCATTTCATCTATTTAGTATCCTTCGTTTAAAGCGGAATATTATGAAAGCTAATTCATTTGTTTTCCTAGGTTTTTTGGGTTGCATTTTTCCCATTTACCTATTAGGTGATGCCATTTACAATTATGAGCAGTATTACCCAGATTCCCCAATAGAGTTTGTCACTAATGCGGCGTATTATATTAGTGATGCTGTACTTATCTTTCCTTGTATACCTATCATATTATATACACCAAATAATGATCCATTTATTTTTCATTGGTTGTTAATAGCATTGTCTGTTTTCGTAATAGCTGCGACAGATATGGCCTATAATTTTAGTGCATTAGATGATGAATTCCTGCAGAATACTGAATGGTTGTGGTCTTTTTTCTATACTTTTGCATATGTTCTTTTGGTTGTGTCAATAATGTGGTTTAGCAAGTTAAAACAAGTGCTTGAGTACAAGAAATTCTCTGAAAGTTTAAAAAATGAACAGGAGATGAGCTTAGATCGTAATAATTTAGCAAACGATTTTGTAGAAGAATTCGAGGATTTAAATGAAACTTTAAGGGCTATGAAAAATATAACGGAAAAAGCTGAAGAACAGGTTGATATTTTAATTCCTCAATATACCATCTCAAAAAAGGAAATAATTAATTTTATCAATATTTTGGTTGAATTGAAAAGAAAAAACAAATCATTAAACATACGCATACTTTTACCTTCTGCTAAATTCGAAGAAGAGGAGAAGATTCCATCAAA